>CAZGDX010000004.1:0-49346 GCA_964525225.1 uncultured Gammaproteobacteria bacterium | reverse complement strand
GCATTACGTAGTTGTGAATTACGATAAGCTCACTTACGCTTGAAATTTGGATAATTTAAAAGATATTGAAAGCGATTTGCCGAAATTTTCGCGTTATACTTTTGTAAAAGGCGATATTTGCGATTATAAATTACTTTTCGAAGTGGCAAAAAAATATAAAATAAGCCACATTATTAATTTTGCGGCAGAAACTCATGTTGACCGGTCTATTTTTGGCGACAATTCCGAATTTGTAATGTCCAACACGTTTGGCGTTTTGATGCTTTTGAACATTTGCCGTAATTTCGGAATAGAAAAATTCGTGCAAGTTTCAACCGATGAAGTTTACGGAAGTTTGGAGTTGGGAAGCGCGGAAAGTTTTTCCGAAAGCACACCAGTGAAGCCGAATATGCCTTATGCCGCGGCAAAAGCCGGCGGAGATATGCTTTGCAACGCGTTTTTTGCCACTCATAAAATTCCTGTGGTCGTCACTCATTGTTCAAATAATTACGGCCCGTTCCAGTATCCGGAAAAACTTATCCCTTCTTCAATTTTTCGGCTGATGAAAAATAAGCCGGTTTTAATTCACGGCGACGGTTTGAACGTGCGCGACTGGATTCACACCCGCGACCATTGCAGCGCTCTTGATTTGCTTTTGCAAAAAGGCGCGCCCGGAGAAATTTATAACATTGGAAGCGATAATGAACGGAATAATCTGGAAATTGCGAAAATGATTTTGGGATTATTAAACAAACCGGAAAATATGATTACTTTTGTTGAAGACAGGCCGGGAAACGACAGGCGGTATGCCATTAACGCCGAAAAAATCGCGCGTTTGGGATGGAATCCTGTCTATACACGGGAGAAATTTGAGATGGGAATGGCTGAAACCGTAAATTGGTATCTGACTCATTCTGATTGGGTGGAGAATTTGTGGGGAAAACATCAGGAAGCGTATAAAATAAACCACGCGCCGGAAATTTTCAAAAAACAAGCCGAACACGATTCCGAAATTTCTGATATTGCGGCGGATAAAGCGCCGTCAATTATTGCGGCAAAAAATTTGTCCGTAAATAATCCGGCCAGTTTTGAATAATTTATGGCAGATTTAATTTATAAAAAATTTCAGATAAAATCGGTTGAAAATGAAAAGGCGTTGTATAATATCGCGGAACTTAAAGAATATATTGATTTTCCGGTTAAGCGTGTTTATTTCGCGCAGAATTTTAAAGTGGAATCTGTCGGCGGGCATTGCCATAAAACAGAAGAGGAATTATTTATAATGGCGCGCGGAAATGGGACGGCAATGTTGGATAAGGGCGAGGGGTTGGAAGAAATTCCTTTTAAACTTGGAGAGGCGATATATGTTTCAAATTATGTCTGGCACGCGTTTAAAGATTTTTCGCCGGACGCGGTTTTTCTTGCATTATCATCAACGAATTATAATCCCGATAGGAGCGACTATATAGAAAATTACGACGACTTTAAAGAAGCGGTAAAAAACCTCCCGTAGAACCGGGAGGTTTTGGTTTAATAAAAAACACCGCTGGACGTTGAGTCGGGCGGTGTGGTGTCGGAACGAAAGAACGAAGGCGGGCTAGTCGGCGGGGGTGCAGTGCTGGACGAGTTCGATGTCGTCGGGCGAGCAGTCGTTCAGGTGGGCGAGGACGGACTTGATGGTATTGTCATTCATCTCGCGAACCCAAACGTTGTACCAGCTGTCGACAGGGTCGAGCCAGACGACGAACGGGCGGAGCTCGAGGGGCTCGGGGCTGGGGTCGTCCGGGTTGTCGGCATAATTGATGCACCCTCGCGGACGAGAGCCCTCCCTGGGAACGAAATCTTCGCCAAAACAGTCGTAAATAATCTTCTCTATTACTCTCCTCCTTGTTTTTAAACGCCCGGCTTAGGCGTTTTCATACCAGAATAGCAGTTTTTAAGGAATTTGTCAAGTGCGGGTGAGTTATTTTCGGCCTAAAATAGGGAATTTACAGACAAAGGTGCCCTTTGACAGCACTGTCAAAGGGCACCTTTGTCTGACCTTTGCCTGATAACAAAAGTAGGGGACGCAGATCTGCGCCCCCCTACAAAATATCAAAATGATTTTTACTTTATATCCAGTTCAAACAATCCCTGTTGCGCTCCAATTTTTCCAGTGAAGTAGATTACTTCTCCTTTGGAATCAACCGCGAAATCGCGGATTTCGTCAAATTGAGTGAGAGAAATCTGACTTCTGCTCCCGCCCCGGTTATCCAGTTCGATTACTTCAAGAGTTTTGTCCAGATTGAAGAACAAATATCCTCCTTCAGGATGCCAGATGGCTTTTTTGATTTCTTTGCCGTAGCGGGTAATCAAATCTTTTTGTTTTGCAGCAAAATCATAAACCAAAATTTCAAAATCTTTTTTAATAATAAGTTTGCCTAAATCTTTCGTAAATATGGCGGTTCTTGCGTCTGATTCAAGGATGGTGTTTTCGTCGGAATTTTTAAAATTGATATAAACAAGTTCTCCGCGCTCTTTGTGTAGAACTGTCATTAAGTCGTTTTTTAATTCCAGGAATTTGTAATTTCCGTACGGCATCAATGTGATTTGTTCTTCCACGGCAGAATCTTTAAAAGATTTTTTTAAAAGATATTTATTTTTTGCCGCAAGTTCAATGGTGTAAATTTTATCGCCTTCGGCGATAAATGAATTGCCTATGGCGCGGGATGCTTTTATCTTTTTTTCTTTTAGGTCAATCTGATGCAACATTCCGGTTTGCGCGCCAGTTAAAACAAATCCAAAAGCCGTGTTTGCCGAACCGGAATCAAAAATCAGTTCGGTAAAATTATAACCTAAGGTTTTTGGCAGAAAGGGGGTTTCATTTCCGTCCGCATTTACGATTCTGAAATTCGGGAAAAGACGTTCTGTAACGAGAATTTTTTCATCGTTTTCCGACCAGACAATGCTTGTAATTTCGCTTGAATTTTTATATAATTCTTTGACGGATTTTGAAGCGATGTCAAAAATTTTAACCGCGCCTTTTTCATAATAAGCAATTTTATCGCCATCATTTGAAATTGAAAACGACTTTATATCTCCGTTTATGACTTGCATCGGCAGGGTTTTTTTGAAAAGCATGATGTTTTCGGCAAATGTCGTAAGTTTGCTTTTTACGGTCAAAGTTTTTTCCCAAGGATAAAAGCCGTCTTTTTCTACTCTTATCGCATAATTGCTCGGCATAAGATTCTTAATTCTCGCCGGAGTCGCATCTTCCACGTTTTTTCCGTTAATGGAAATTTGCGCGCCTCTCGGTTCGGACGCAATTACCAAAATACCGGTTTTTTCAACTTTGTTTTTTGAAAAATTATACCGGTATCCGGCGGTGTAGAGAACAACAACCGGAGCTGTAATTACGAATATAATTACTAAAATGACGAGTAAGGTGTATCTTTTTCCTATTGACATATTGAAATTTAATTTAAATAGATGTTATAATTATTTAAAAGGATTAAGTCAACCGCAAATCTAAAAACGCCCGCCCGCCACGCTATCGCTGGCGATTAGCGAGCAGGCGAATACACACGAATTAATTAGCGTTTATTAGCGTAAAAAATTAGCGTTTGACATTACCTATAAAGTTTATGTCTAATTTTGTTATCAATGGGGGTAAAAAACTGAGCGGGACGATAGAGGTTTCCGGGATGAAAAACGCGGCAACTCCAATAATCGCGGCAACGCTTCTGACGGACGATGAATGTGTTTTGGAAAATGTTCCGCAATTAACCGACGTGATGCGTTTGCTTCAGATACTTGAAAGTTTGGGCGCGCGAGTGGTCTGGAAGGACGATCATACTGTGTCAATCTGCAATAAAAATGTATCGCTTAAATCTTTGGATAAAAAATTGGTAAAGGCGATGCGTTCGTCTGTTTTGCTTCTCGGACCCATGCTCGCGCGTTTTAAAGAGATAGAACTTCCGGAACCGGGCGGATGCATTATAGGCAACAGGCCGCTCGGGACACATTTTTACGCTCTTGAAAAGCTCGGCGCGGATGTGAAAGTTAAATCCGACTCTTATTTTTTGAGCGCTTCCGAACTTTCGGGCGCTTGTATTATTTTACCGGAATTTTCAGTAACCGCAACCGAAAATGCTCTTATGGCTTCCAGTTTAGCAAAAGGCGAAACAATTATCAAGCTCGCCGCGATGGAACCCCACGTTTTGGATTTAATCTCTTTTTTGAACAAGATGGGGGCGGATATTAAAGAAATAGGCACACATACTTTAAAAATAAAAGGACAAAAGCGTCTTTTTGGAGCGCGCCATAAAATTATTCCGGACCAGATAGAAGTCGGCACATTCGCGGTTGCCGCGGCTGTGACTCATGGGGAAGTGGAAATAAAAAATATCGTGCCGGAACATTTGGATATTATTCTTTTGAATTTGCAAAAAATCGGAGTAAAATTTGAACTTGATAAAAAGTCGTTGCTTATAAAACCATCGGCAAATTTACAGGCGTTTAAATTGCAGGCAATGCCTTATCCGGGATTTCCAACGGATTTGCAGGCGCCGTTCGGAGTTTTAGCAACACAGTGTCGTGGCACAAGCTTAATCCACGACCCTTTATACGAAGGCAGAATGGGCTATATAAATGAACTACAAAAGATGGGGGCAAATGCTGTTGTTTGCGACCCGCATCGCGTCTTGGTTACCGGCCCGACTCCTCTTTACGGGCAGGAAATAAAAAGTTTGGATTTGCGCGCCGGCGCGACCATGATAATCGCTGGCTTGGTTGCCGAAGGAGAAACCGTTATAAGCGGAGCTGAAATTTTGGACAGAGGGTATGAAGATTTGGATGAACGGCTTCGCGGTCTGGGCGCGGAAATAGAGAGGGAAGCGTGACGAATTTTAAATTTTAATTTCTAAATTTTAATTGAGTTACCAATTTTTAATTATCAAGCTTTTTAAACTTTAAAATTGAAAATTATTTTTATGGAAAATCGTCATTCTTTGTTTAAGAGGTCTCTTGTTATTTATTTCGTTATCGTGGCGGTTGTCTTAAGTTTTGTCGGCGGATACGCGCTTGGGCAGCACCAAGGCATTGTTTCAATAATCGAGAGAACCCCGGGTGAAGTTTCAAATAAAGAAATAATACCCGAACATCTTTCAAAAGATGTTGATTTTAAGATGTTTTGGGAAGTTTGGGATTTGGTAAAATTAAAACATCTGAAGCAGCCAATCAACGAAGTTGAAATGTTTTATGGCGCGATGATGGGAATGGTTGCGTCGCTCGGCGATCCTTACACTGTGTTTTTTGAACCCGAAACGGCAGAAAAGTTTGCTGAAGATTTGGCTGGAACATTTTCCGGAATTGGCGCCGAAATCGCGATAAAAAGCGGACAATTGGTGATTGTTTCGCCGTTGCCGGATTCGCCGGCGGAAAAAGCCGGACTTCGCGCCGGAGATAAAATTATGGCAATCGGCGATTTGGATACGCGCGGAATTACGATTGATGAAGCGATAAATTTAATCCGCGGTCCCAAGGGAACGTCTGTAAAACTGATGGTCGCTCGCGATGGTTTGGATACGATTAAAGAGTACATGATTATCCGCGACCAAATTATTGTAAAAAGCGTAAAACTTGATTGGAAAGATGGAAATATAGCGGTTTTGGAAATAAGCCAGTTCGGGGATGACACGGTTTATGAATTTCAAAGGAGAGTTGGCGAGATTTTAAAGAAAGACGTAAAAGGATTGATTATAGATTTGCGTGGAAATCCGGGCGGTTATCTTGACGCGGCCATAAGCATTGCCGGAGAGTGGATAGCGGAAGATGTTGTCGTATGCGAACGCAATGCTGTCGGCGCGGTGCAGGAATTTTATGCAAATGGCAGGGGATTGCTTACGGATATTCCAACAGTAGTGCTTATAAATCAAGGTTCGGCATCAGGTTCGGAAATTGTTGCCGGCGCGCTTCAAGACCACAAAAAAGCCACGCTGGTCGGGATGACTTCGTTTGGCAAGGGTTCGGTGCAGGATTATGAAGAACTCCGCGATGGGTCGGCGGTAAAAATTACCATTGCCGAATGGCTTACTCCGAATAAACGCGCAATAAATGAAATTGGCGTCAAGCCGGATGTTGAAGTGGATTTGACCGAAGAAGATTTCAACGCAAGCAAGGACCCGCAAATGGAAAAGGCGCTTGAAATTTTGAAAAAATGAGCGAACATGACAAAAAATTAAGAACAGAGGTTTCCGCCGGAGGGATTGTATTTCAAAGAAGCGCGAAAGGTATTCTTATAGCTTTTATTTTGGACCCGTTCAATAAATGGACTTTTGCCAAAGGGCACGTTGAACAGGGCGAAAAAAGCGAGACCGCCGCGGTCCGCGAGGTGGAAGAAGAAACAGGACTTCAAAATTTGGAAGTTGTGGAATATCTCGGAAAAATAGATTTTTGGTTTGAGGATAAGCATCATAGTATCGGCGCGAAAGTGCATAAATTTGTATATTATTATTTGTTGGAAGCTCCGCGCGACGCAAAGCACCATCTTCAAAAAGAAGAGAAAATCAAAGACCTGAAATGGGTGCCTTTGGAGAAAGCTGAAGGTTTTTCAAGTTATAAAGATAACGACTCGGTACTTAAAAAAGCCGTGCAAATTTTGAAGAAAAATTTTGTGAAATAATCTATGGAAGTTGTTTTGCTAAAAGATATAAAAAATTTTGGCAAAAGAGGGGATATTAAAAAAGTTGCCGATGGATACGCGCGCAACTTTTTATTTCCGCAAAAACTGGCGGAAATTTCCACGCCAAAATTAATTTTGGCAATGAAAAGGGAAGTATTGACCACCGAAGTCCGCGAAAATAAAATGGAAAAAGCCAAGCGGAGAATGGCGCACGAGCTTCAGGGTCTGGAATTGTCGTTTAGAGTTAAGGCGAATGATACGGGAACGCTTTACGGCGCTGTAAACAGCGTTAAAATCGCTAAAATGTTAGCCGTTAGGGGATTTGACGTGCGGCCCGGGCAAGTTAAGCTTGAAAGCCCGATAAAAGCGCCCGGAAGATACTCTGTGCTTATAAATTTGGGCAACGGCAAATCGGCGAATTTAAAGGTAGAAATCACGGCGATAAAATAAAATATTTTTAATCTAAAATGAGACAAAGGGCACCTTTGACAGTCCTGTCAAAGGTGCCCTTTGTCATATTAAAATAGCCTATTTTAGCCAAAATCAGTTCATATCTACTTGACAAATTGTCTAAAATGTGCTAACTTCTAAGTTAGAAAAGAACGTTAAAAATGCTGGCCCCGAAAGGGAGCCTCCCGAAAGGGAACCTGTGGTTTTGGCTTTTTCCAGTCTTATTTTGCGCTTTTTGAGCATAAAATAAGGCCGGAAAGGTTCCGGCTAAAACAGCAGTAAGTTCCGATTGGCGGAATAAGCCGCGGGAGGAAGCAATGGGAAAGATGAAGACCGATCAGTTCGCGGAATTTCTGGCGGCAATTGTCCGTTCAGCTCCGCGCGATCTGGACACAGATGTCGTCCAGGGTTGGATTACCAACCAAGACGCATTGGCGAGAGTTTTAATGGAAGCGCTTGCGCCACCAGCCGTCACAAAGTCCCTCGGTGACATTTACCGCGTCACTGTGGACTACACCCGTTCTCTCGCCGAGATGATCGCGGCTGGGAAGTACGACTGGACGAATCCCGACATCAACGAGAAGAACTTCCCGATCGTGCGTCCGGAACAAGCTGTTGACGGTGTCATTGAAGTTATCCTCGTCCACCTGAACAAGGTGGTAAGTACGGCTGACTTTCTCCGGTACTGTGAGGAAAACAGCCTCCGTCCGGGAACCCTGCCCGAGCTTCTCGCTCTGGCCGTGGCGCATCCTGAGCTTCAGAGGCAGTTCCCGATCGTCGCTCTCGGCTCGGTGTGGGCGAGTCGCGATGGCGGCAGGTATTCGCCCGACCTCTACGACTGGGATGGCAGGCGCGAGCTGAATCTGGATGAGCGCGGCGCTGTCTGGCGCGAGGGCTGCCGTTTCCTCGCCGTTGGCAAGTAAGGCCCTCGGACTCTCGGACATTTAGTCATCGCCCCCGATGCGCATTGCGCGTCGGGGGCATTTTTAATTACAATATTAGAAATGTCTTTAAAAAATCACCCCGCAGTACTGTGGGGTGATTTTTAGGTTGTTTATTATTTGTCTTGCGGGACTACATTCGCGTATTTTCTAAGACGTAAGTTGCCGTTGAATTTACGGACTTTTTTGCGTGTGAATTTGACAGTCCCGGCAATTCCGGCATAAAGGGTGTCGTCTCCGCCGCGTCTTACATTTTTACCGGGATGAATTTTTGTTCCGCGCTGGCGGGCAATGATTTGTCCGGCTTTTGCGGTTTGTCCGTCAGCGATTTTAACGCCAAGACGTTTTGATTGTGATTCGCGGCCTAGTGAGGTGGAACCGCCCGCTTTTTTATGCGCCATAATTGTTTTTACATTTGGAAATAAATTTGGCAATTCCGAATTGCCAAAGCATTCAAATAAAAGGTTAATTTATGTCTATGATAACAGATATATATAAAAAAGTCAACAAGTAGATTATTAAAAATTAAAAAACCGTTTTTTGTAAGCGGTTTTGAAACAGGACCGTCGGATTTTAGTATTATTTTTCCTGCAATATCTTAATTATTTTAATTTCAAGATTTCCAAATTTTTCTCTCATTTCCGAGCTTAGATAAGATTTGTTTTTTGTGTATTTGTCGGCTAGCCGGAATAGTTCTCCTTCCATTTCTTTTAATGCTAGGTTTGCCTTGTAAAAATTGCCTTCGTTGGCCGATGAAATTACTTCTTCCAACAGATTATAAATTATTTCTTTAACTTCGTTGTTTTTGATTATTTTGATTTTTTCTTTTGTTTTGCGGACGCCGTTGTAGACATCAAAAACATCTTCAGTGCCCGCGTTTTTGATTATTTGAAGAATTTCTCGCGCGTCATCAAATTCGCCGGCTTTGTATTTTTTTGTTGCCAAAGACAGATTTGTTTTCATTTCCGATACCCGCGCTTTTAGCAGGTCTTCGTCCAATCCGTATTTTTTATAAATTTGGGAACCAATCAGTTTTTCAGTTTTTTTGAGAATTTTTTCAGCGAGATTTATTTCTTTGTTTATTTCATTTTTTAATTGTTTAAGTTCTTTTTTTGCATCCGGCGCCGGATAAATTATTTCAATTTGGGGCGACCCTGTCGCGGATATGGTTTGCCGAATAGTCGGAGTTTGAGCTTTTGTGCTTTGCGCTTCTTTTAAAATAGGCAAATCAAGCAAACAAAAAACAGCCAGTATGATAATTGCCGAAATTAAAGAAAAATCGGATTTTTTATTCTTGCTCGCCGTCATATTGCGTGAAAGGGTTTTTAAGCGCGTCAAAATTTAAAGTTGTTCCCAGTTTTTTATTTTCAATGCGGGTCAAAATTTTTCTGAATAAGACGATATCCACCGGTTCAAGCGCCAATTGGCCTTGCAGGATAACAATTTCCTCGCTTTGAGTAATTGCTTTATAAATATTATTATATAAAAAGTAGGACAAAATTGATACTAGAATTGCGAAAATTATCACAATGCCCCAGCTTGATGTGTGAAAAAATTTGATTATTTTAGAGAGAGATATTTTTGTAGACATATCCTTTAATTGTTGATTCCACGTTTCCTTCGCTCAAGTCCCGCTTTTTAAGCAAAGAAATGCTGTCTGTTATAATGTAAATTTGCATTTTTTCCATTTCCTGAAGAAATTTGACGGTATCTTTAAAGTTTCCTTTTGTCGTTAATGCCAGGTCAAAAGATTGTATGCCGTCCGGATATTCGCTTTGTTCTCTGGGCGCCAAAAAAATTTTTAGTTCAATATTATTTCTGTCCGCGATGCTTTCAACGGATGTTATAAAATCCAATTCGCCGTTTTGCGACATATAAATGCTTGTTGCCCTTCCGAAATCTTCGTTGATTTCGCGGAAATTTTTTACCACTTTTCTCATTCCAAATCTTTCGGTGTATTTTTTTTCCAGCGAAAGACGTTGATTGTATATTTGCGCGTTAAGATTTTGGATTTCCGTAATGGCCGGAACGATAATAAAATAAATTATAATTCCAAGCGCGGATAAAAAAAACAAAAAGACGGCAATCATTTTTTGCCTTGAAGATAAATTTAATTTTATTTGCAATGCTGTCGCCATATTTGGTAATGGTGTGCTTATTCTATTTTTTTCGCTTCTTTTAACAGTTCCAGTTCCTCTGATTCTCCCAATGGTTCTTCTGGTTCATCGGAAATTATTATCGGAACATCGGAAATTTCAAATATTTTTTTGTTTAATTTTAATTTAAAGTCAAAGTCAATATCTTCTCTGGTCAAAAGATTGGAAAATGGAATTTTTACCGAAGAAAATATTTCGGAATTTTCCAGATTTGATTTTAAAGAGAGTAAGTCGTCTCTGGTTTTGGCGGTTCCTTTTAATGTCATTTCTTCATTGTCTCGCGACATTATCATAACCGACACAGTGATATTTTTTGGTATTAGGTCTGAAATTTTTGCCAAAATTTCAGACCAGGCGACAAATTTTTTTTGCGTATCGCTGACAACGACTATTTTTTGGTTTGTTTCTTTTATTTTTTGGTTTACGCCGCCGTATTCCTTAACAATCAGGGTTGTCTGTTCAACAATTGTCTGAAAATTATCCGCAAGCACCAGTTTTGCCACAAGCAAGATGGTGGCTGAAAATACCGCAAAAATCAAAAGCGCTCCAAGCAAATTTTTAATTGAAAGGTAGAGAAGGCGTTCCTCGGTGCTTTTTTTGTTTTCCGGAGATAAAAGGTTTAAGTTTATCATGGATATGGCAAGATTAGCGCCCGCACCGCCAGGCCAATGGCTGTGGCGTATTGCATGGCGTCTTTTTGGAATTCGACGTCATTGGTTTTTATGTTTGTCAACGGGTCGCATTTTCTTATTTTAATTTTCAAATTTTGCGAAAGAGCATCGTCAAGATTTAAAAGTTTTGCCCCGCCGCCGCTTAAGGAAATTTTCGTGATTTTATTTTTTGGGAAAGATTTATTGTAAAAGGCAATCGCGTTTTCTATCTTCTGTGAAATATCTTTTATTAAAGCCGAAAGCGCTGTCTGCAATTTTCCGTCGCATAGTTTCGCGTCAAGCCCGCATTCCATTTTTAATTTTTCCGCTTTTGCTTCCGAAATTTTTAAGGAAGACGCGATGGATTTTGTCATGGAGTTTCCGGAAATCGGCAAAGAAAGAGAAAAAGCCGGGGCCTCCTTTTGCATAAAAATTATATTGGAGGTCGTGGAGCCGATATCTATTATTGCCTGATTGGAAATGGGCGCGTCAAAAATTGTCGGTTCCAGTTTAAAAACGCTTCTCGCTGTCGCAATACCTTCTGTTTCAAAGGCAACCGGAATAATGTTGGAGATTTTAAACGTTTCCGTCAGGGAATCGGCATAATTTTTTTGGATGGCGCCAACCAAAATTCTGTATTTAAAATTTTCCCCGTCTCGTTTTTTTGAAATTATCTGCGTATCTATGTATAGTTCATCGTCTGACAGGGGAAAATCCCGATTTATATTCTTTTTTATTTCATTTTCCGTTTCCGCGTCGTTTTTGGCTTTAATTTCAAAAAGTTTCAGAAAAGATTTTTTTTCCGGCAAAGAAGCTACGGCAGAACGGGATTTTATTTTTTTGGGCCGGGTTTCGGAAATGAGTTGTGAAATAAATTCAGCCAGTTGCGCAGTGTCTTTAATTTCCCCGTTTTCCACAATTCCTTTTGGAAGTTCCGTTTTTCCGTATCCTTCAAGCATAAAAAAACTTTTGCCGGAAAATGTCCTGCTTTTTTTAAGCTGTACTATTTTAATTGCCGAATCGTCTATATCCAGCCCGAATCCGCTAAAAGTGTGGTTAAGTAAAAACATACCTCCTTAAATAATTTCAGATTTCAAATTTAAGATTTAAGATTTTTTAATAAAAAATAAATCGTAAATCGTAAATCAAAAATCGTCAATTATTTTATTTATTTTTCATCTGCACTGTCTTAAACGTCTGTTCTTCCCGTTCCGCGCCCCCGGTTTCTTTTTTTACCGCAAGTGTTATTTCAACTTCGCTAACATTTGTCCATATATTATCATTATACCTGAAATTTAAAGCGCTAACAAAATTCGCGATTGTTTTTTGTCCGGCAATGCGCGCGCTGCCGGTTCCGGTTTCCGTGTCCGAAATAATTTTTGAATTTTCCGCGTCAAAATTAAACGCGATGTAATCGTAAACCCCGGTGATTATCTGTTTGCTTGCGTTGTAAGCGGGCAGTTTAATGATAATAGTGTTGGAATCGCTTGCGTAGGCAACGCTGTTGATTGTCCGCGATTCCATAATTTCCATTCCTTGTTCAATGGTTCCGGCAATTGTTTCTTGCGTGATGGAGCCGACTGTCTGGAGTTCGGAAATGTCCGATTCGCTCGCGTAAAGTTGCGACTGACTGATATACATTCCCAAAATTATCAAAAAACAAACCAACGCAATGGTCAGAACGATAATTATTTCTAGTAATGTAAATCCGCGCCGCGCCATAAAATTCAGAATTTAGAATGCGGAATTCAGAATTTCTTTATAATTCTTCATTCTGAATTCACAACCCAACTTTTTTATTAGTTGGATATAAAAGTTTCAAGTTCAGTATCTTTTATTCCGCGAGCGTCGCGCCATTCAACGCGCGCGGTTATTTTTTTTATATTTTCATTTCCGCCGTAGTTTTCTATGGTTAAATATCCCCGGCCTTCCGTTAAATCGTAAATTCCGAATTTTTTCCAATCCGAAGGAAACCGCGTGTCCGAATCAAAATTCCAGGCGCTGCCCGCGATTGACACGTCGTCAAATTTTATTTTGGCTCCGTTAAGCCCTAATATCCCAAGCGACCCGGATGAAAAAGAATCGTCATTGACTGTTTGTATCAGTTCGTCGTTAAAGTATAAGTCAAACGCAGTGCTTGACGCGACAACCTTGATGGGATAGTAAGTGTCGGTTACGGAGTCGCGCGTCATAGAAAATAAAGTTGAAACCGTACTGCTCGCGACTTCTTCAAATTTTAAATTCGAAGAGGAAAAAACAAACCGGTAATAATTAAAATTGTCTTGTCCGCGGAATAATAGCCCTGCTTGCCATCCGGCAGGAGAAATCGGATTCACGCTTATTTTTGTTTGAAAAGTAAAATCCGACAGTTCGTTGGACGGTGGCTGAATTAATCCTGTAACATCGGCGACAGTGCTTGAGGCGGCAGATAAAAGGGAAATGATTTTTGGCGGGCTTGGCGCGGACGCGTCAGATGCCAGTCGCCAGTCGCCCATATTAAAAGTTAAACCGATAAAATCCGCGTTTGTCCGCGGAGTTAAAGAGTCAAAAGGCAATGACCGTATCTTTTCCAGTTCCGCTTCGGCGATTCGCGTTGCCGCCGCCGCGTTATTGGTATATTTTCTTGATTGCACGGATAAAAGAGAACCGGCAAAAATAATGAAAATAATGCCAAAGATTGCAATGGAAATGACAATTTCAACTATGGCGATGCCGCGGCGCATAAATTTATTTACGATTTACGATTGCAAAATATTGATTTATGGATTATAAAGTATAAAAAATAAATCTGAAATCGGAAATCTAAAATCTTAAATTATACTAGATTTGTTCGCTTAACGAATACATTGGCGCGATAATCGCAAGCGCGATTCCGCCAACCACAACGCCCAAAAACAGAATCAGCAGAGGTTCAATTATTGACGAAAGCCCTTTTACGGTTTCGTCCACTTGTTCTTCGTAAAACACGGCCAGTTCTTCCAGTAGTTCATCCAAATTTCCGGATTTTTCGCCGGTATTTATCATCTGGGTCACAACTGGAGGAAAGAGATGTTTGTGCCCCTCCAAACTTTCGGAAACAAGCGAGCCCTTTTTAAGTTTTTCCGCCGCGTCAATCACTATTTTTTTATAATGGACGTTTGCGAGAACATCCGCGGTTGTTTCAAAACTTTGGACGACGGGAATATCTGTTTTCAAAAGAGATGACAGTGTGCGGGAAAACCGCGCCAAATTCACCTTTCTTACAATCGGCGCGAGTATCGGCAGGTTTAGAAATATCTTATGAAGCGCGCTTTTTCCGGCCGGCGTGCGGATGATAAAAATAAAACCGGCGATAAGGACAAAAATAATTATCAGCGTGGCGATGTAATGCTCCAAAATAAAATTATCAACAGTAATCAAAATTTTTGTCGGAAGCGGCAGGTCCGCTTCCATTTCTTCAAAAATTGAAACAATGCGCGGAACAACATAGGTTAAGAGAATCGTGACAATAGCGGCTGTCGCGACAAGCACCACGATCGGATAGGTTAATGCCGACCTTACGCGCACGCGCAAATTATGTTCTTTTTTCATCTGAATCGCGAGCTGGTTCAGATTTTCTTCAAGAGTCCCTGAAATTTCTCCGGCTTCAGTCATACTTACGAAAATTTTTGGAAAAGCGCGGGGAAATTTGGCGAGATTTTTTGCCAAAGTGTCTCCTTTTTCAATTCCGCTTTTTATTTTCGAGAGAATTTGCCTGAAATTTTTGTTTTCGGTCTGCTCGGCAAGAGTTTTTAACGCGTCGGAAATAGAAAGTCCGGCTTTTACGAGAACTTTCAAGTGCTCAATGAAAAATAATTTCTCGGTTAAAGGAATTCTGAAAATAAATGAAGTTATGTTATTCAAATTAAATCCCGACGGAGATGATTTCCCGGGTTTTTTTGAAAGCGTCTGCGTTGCCGGCAATTTTACTTGTGGCGGCAATTTCTCTATTTGTTTTATCCTCCTTGCGGACATAGTGAAATTTACGATTTTCGTTTTACGATTTCAGATTTTTTTGGTAATTGGTAAGAAGATAAAAATCATAAATTTTAAATCATAAATCAGAAATTTAATTTTACTCTTTCGTCACCCTCAACACTTCTTCAATTGTTGTAATACCCTGTATTGCTTTGGTAAAGCCGTCTTCTACCATGGTTATCATATTTTGTTTCGCGGCCGCGTCTTTGAAGTCCTCGGCCCGGGCTTTTTGGTGGATTAAATCCGCGATTTCGCGAGTTACCTCCAGAACTTCATAGATGCCAATTCTGCCTTTGTATCCTTCGTTTCCGCATTGACGGCATCCTTCGCCGTGAAAAAATTTTAGTTTTTCAAGCGTGTCCCCGGATTTTATAATTCCTTCGCGTTTCAGCGCGGCGAAGATTTTTTCCACATCAAACATTTTTTTGATTTCTTTGATTTGGTCGGCTGAAAGTTTGTATTCTTTAACGCATTTTTTGCAGATTTTTCTCGCCAAGCGCTGGGCGACTATAATGTTTGTCGTAAAGGCCACAAGAAAAGAGGGGACGCCCATATCTATTAGGCGAGGCAAGGATGTAACAGCGTCGTTTGTGTGAAGAGTGGCCAAAACCAAGTGGCCGGTCATGGCCGCGTTGATGGCAATATCCGCGGTTTCGGGGTCGCGGATTTCGCCGACCATAATGATATTCGGGTCTTGACGGAGAAGCGCGCGCAGTCCTTGGGCAAAAGTAAAGCCGATACGCGGATTAACCTGGCTTTGATTGATGCCCGGCATTCTGTATTCTATCGGGTCTTCCACTGTGGATATATTTATTCCCGGTTTATTTAAAACATTCAAAACAGAATAAAGTGTGGTTGTTTTTCCCGAGCCGGTCGGACCAGTGACAAACATAATTCCATGCGGTTTTTTAATGTTGCGTTCAACGAGTTCCAGCGCTTTTGGAGATAAGCCCAAATCCGTAAGCGGAACCGCGCCAGTGGTTTCGGAAAGCAAACGCATAACAACTTTTTCACCATCGTAAACGGGAAAAATGGAAACGCGGACGGAATATTTGTATTCTTTTGTGGAAATTTTAAAACGTCCGTCCTGTGGCAACCGATGTTCGTCAAGTTTTAAATTGGAAAGCACTTTGATGCGGGCCACAATTCCGGATTCCGCGGATTGCGGCAAGGTCATAACATTTCGGAGAATGCCGTCAATTCTGAAGCGCACGGCAACTTCTTTTTCCGCCGGCTCAATGTGAATATCCGAAGCGCCTTCAAAAATGGCGTGTTCCAGCAAACTGTCCACAATGCGGATAATCGGCAAATCTTCCGCTAATTCTTTCAGTTTTTTTTGTTCGCTTTCGCCTTCGTCGGTTTGTGAAGCCGTGGTGGCGATTTCTTCAAATTCGGCTTTTAAACTCTGTTTGAATTGTTTAAGCGCGTCATCAATTCCATCCGGAGATGCAAGATGCACTATCGGCTCAAGCCCCGTTTTTCTTTTTATAAATTCAAAAATCTCAAGATTGTCCGGGTCAGTGGTGGCAAGTTTGATTTCGGTATCCGATTTATCAAACGGAATAATGTGATGAGTGGAGGCCACGGTTTCGGGAATTGAAAATAAAATATCTTTTCTGATAGGTTTTCCTTTCAAGTCAATATAGGGAATCTTTTTTGCTTTGGCGCCTTCTCTATAAAGTTCCTCCGCAAAAATCCATTTTTCGTCAATAATATATTCTTCAAAAGGAATATTTTTTGCCGCCGCAGATTTTATTGCTTTTTTAATTTTATCGTCGGCAACATCCTTGTCTTTTAAAATTTTTATTAGTTGTTTTTCTGTTAACATACTTTGGGTATAATCTTTCTTATATATAGATTATATCATAAACGCAACAGGTACTTATCCACCGCCAAATTGTTAAAAGGGCGGGGAATTGGTATTATAAAAATGAGGTCTTGTAGAAAAATTTGAGCCGAAACCATATTATATAGAGATTTTTATAAAATTATGTTAAAAAAACTTTCGTTCCGTTTTTATTTTCCAGATAACCTGATAAGAATTCTGTTCTGGATAAGCGCCGGAGTCGGCGCCGCTTCCTGGATTTTAGGAATATGGACGGCCGCGCTTTATTATGGCAAGCCGGATTTGCTGGTGCTTCACCAGACAATTTATTTCGGCATTGATTTGGTGGGTCCGTGGTACCGCGCGCTTTTTTTGCCGCTTCTCGGGACTTTTTTTCTTTATGCCAATTTCGCGATAGCGCGTTATATTTGGAAAAAAGATGCAGTTTTGAGTTATCTAACGTGCTATGCTACTGTTTTTATCCAAATATTGATAGTTTTGGCGGTTTTTGGCATACTAATGTTAAACATTTAACCGCGGATTTTACGGCGCAAATAATATAGAACTCTAAAATTAATTATGTCCTTAATTGTAAAAGTTTTTTTATTGACAACAATTTCGTTTATAATCGCCATGCTTTGGGAACCCTTGCTTTTGCGGATTTTGCGCGATAGAAAATTGGGAAAAAAAATCCGCGATGAAAAATCGGCGCCGATTTTTTCAAAAATGCACGAGAAAAAATCCGGCACCCCGACGATGGGCGGATTGCTCGTCTGGGTTACGGTTTTGATTTTGGCGGCCGGAGTTTATTATTTGGCGCGCTTCACCGGCATTGAGTTTTTTGAAAATTTGAATTTTTTGACCCGGCCGCAAACTTTATTGCCGCTCGGAGTTTTGGTTGCTTCGGCAGTTGTCGGGTTTGTTGATGATTTATTCAATGTTAAAAAAATCGGCCCGCGCGGCGGGGGATTGAACATGAAGCATCGTATTTTGATTTACACTCTTATCGCCATTGTCGGCGCCTGGTGGTTTTATTATAAATTGGAATGGAATTTTATTCACGCGCCGTTTTTTGGAAATTTTATTATCGGCTGGTGGTATATCCCGATTTTTATTTTCATAATTGTTGCCACGGCTTTTTCCGTTAACGAGACCGATGGTTTGGACGGATTGGCCGGAGGAACCCTGCTTGCCGGTTTCGCGGCTTACGGAGTTATTGCTTTCGCGCAAGGCAAGACCGATTTGGCGGCTTTTTGCGGAGTGATTATCGGCGCGCTTCTGGCGTTTTTGTGGTTCAATATCTATCCGGCAAAATTTTTTATGGGAGATACCGGCGCAATGTCGCTTGGCGTAACTCTTGGAGTTATCGCCATGCTTACGAATTACGCTTTGCTTTTGCCGGTTATCGGAAGCATTTTTGTTCTTGAATCAGCTTCGGTAATAATTCAGATTACTTCCAAAAAACTTCGCGGAGGAAAAAAAGTTTTCCTGTCCGCGCCTATCCATCATCATCTTGAAGCCAAAAAATGGCCGGAGCCGCAGATTGTGATGCGCTTCTGGGTAATCTCCGCCGTCTCCGCGGTAATTGGAGTTATTCTTTTTTTGATGGATATTGGTTAACGAGGAAGTTAAAATTATTTTAAAAATAAAAACCCCAACAGCGGGGTTTTTATTAACAGTTGCCACATATTCAAAAAAATCGTATAATTAAAGCGTAAGAAAATAAATTTTCGTAAATTTTCTTGCCCAGTAGTGTAATTCGAAAGCATTTCGCTGGGTACATTCTTTAAATAAACAAATAAACCAAATAAAGAAAGTCGGACAATTAAAGTTGAAACACTCTAATTATTCCGAATTTCTACTACTGGATATGTTAAACAATCAAAAACAGGTTAATCCTGAAAATATAAAATTTAAAATCGATATGCCGCTTTTGGCATTGAAAGGAATTGTGGTGTTTCCGCGCATTGCAGTGCCTTTTTTTGTGGTTGACAAAGCGTCGCTTAAGGCAATTGATGAGGCGATGAAAACCGACAGAATGATTGCTTGCGTCACCACCAAAAAAGAAAAGGATGGCCCGTTTATGCCAAACGATTTTTTTACCGTCGGCGTGGCCGCGAAAGTTCGCGATGTTGTCCGCCAGCCGGATGGAAAAGTGAGGATTTTGATTGAGGGGATTGAGCGCGTTAAAATTACCGAATTTATGAAAGCCGACGGATATTTGCGCGTTAAATTTGATAAAGTTCCGCGTCCGGTTTTGGAAAGAAACGAAAAAATTGAAGCGCAAATGTATAATCTGGTAAATCAATTTAAGGAATGTGTAAATCTGGGGGCAACGGTTCCGTTTGACGTGCTTTTGATTGTGATGAATATTACCGACCCATGGCAACTTTGCGAGATTATCACTCTGAATCTTGATTTTAGAATTGACGAAAAACAAGCCGTGCTTGAAGCGCAGGATGTGGAAGGAAAATTAACAATCACTTCAAATGCCGTGACGCGTTTGATAAAAGTGATGAGAATGGCAAAAAAAATTCAATCGGAAACCGGAAAAGAACTTGGAAAAATGGAACGCGAAATGTTTTTGCGCGAACAATTGAAAACAATAGAAAAAGAGCTTGGAATGATTGGCGGACAATCGGAAACCGAAATGCTCCGCGAAAAGATTGAAAAAGCAAAAATGCCGAAAGAGGCGGAAGAACAGGCAAAAAAGGAATTGGCGCGTCTTGAAGGAATGCCGTCTTTTTCTCCGGAAATTTCTTATATCCGCACGTATCTTGATTGGCTCACTATGCTTCCATGGTCTGTTAAAACAGAAAGCAAGATTGACATAAAAGGCGCGGAAAAGATTTTGGATGAAGACCATTATGGTCTGAAAAAAGTAAAAGAACGTATTTTGGAATATCTGGCGGTGCAGAAAATGGTTGGAAAAATCAAAGGCCCGATATTGTGTTTTGCCGGTCCTCCGGGCACGGGTAAGACATCCATTGGAAAATCCATCGCCCGTTCGCTTGGCAGAAAATTCGTGAGAATGAGCATGGGTGGGGTGCGCGACGAAGCCGAAGTCCGCGGGCATCGCCGGACTTATGTTGGTGCGCTTCCGGGGCGCATTATTCAGGGAATCAATACTGCCGGTTCAAGAAACCCTGTGTTTATGCTTGACGAAATTGACAAATTGGGGCAAGACCTGATGCGCGGCGACCCTTCTTCCGCATTGCTTGAAGCCCTTGACCCCGAACAAAATAATTCTTTTTCCGACCATTATCTGGAAGTGCCGTTTGATTTGTCCGATGTGATGTTTATAACGACGGCCAATATGTTGGATACGATTCCGCCGGCGCTCCGCGACAGGATGGAAGTGATAGAATTTCCCGGGTATACGGAAGACGAAAAATTTCATATCGCGAAAAATTATTTGCTAAAAAAACAATTTGAAAATCACGGGCTTACGGAAAAAATGCTTAAAATAACGGATACGGCGCTTACACGGATAATACGCGAATATACCCGCGAGGCCGGCGTCCGCAATCTAGAAAGAGAAATAGCCGCGATTTGTCGCAAAGTTGCTAAAAAATTCGCGGAAAACACAATTAAGTTGATAACTGTTGAAGGTAATGATATTCCGTCATATCTCGGAATTCCGAAATTCAGGCCAATGACTGCGGAAACAAAAAATGAAATTGGCGTAGTTACCGGCCTTGCCTGGACTGAAGCTGGCGGTGAAATTCTTTTGATAGAGGCCTCGCAGATGCCCGGAAAAGGAAAATTAATTTTGACCGGCCATCTTGGAAAAGTCATGCAAGAATCCGCGCAAGCCGCTTTTTCTCTTTCGCGAACAATGGCAAAAAAGCTTGGAATTAAAAAAGATTTCGCTTACAGTTCCGATTTTCACATTCATGTTCCGGCGGGCGCAATCCCGAAAGACGGACCATCCGCCGGCACCGCGATGAGCGCGGCTTTAATTTCGGTGCTTACAAAAAAACCGCTCCGCAAAGATGTCGGCATGACCGGAGAAATAACATTGCGCGGAAAAGTGATGGAGATAGGCGGAGTTAAAGAAAAAGTTCTGGCAGCGCACCGCGCCGGATTAAAAACAGTAATTTTGCCGCACGAAAACGAAAAAGACCTGGAAGATGTGCCGGAAAACATTAAAAAAGAAATGAAATTCGTGTTTGCGAAGACCATTGAAGATGTGATGAAAGTGGCGCTGGCGAAAAAATAGTAAAAATTTTGTACTAGACTTCCACTAATTTTTATCACGAATACGCACGAATTTGATAGTTGTATTAGTGCGAATTAGTGGTATTGATTAGTGGAAGTTTTGTTCTGCTTTTATGATTAAGAAATCTCCGCCTGATTATACTTTTTTGGGACTTGTGGGCGCGCTTGTTGTTTTTGGTTTAGTGATGCTTATTCCGGCTTCCGGTCCGGTTGGATACGAAAGATATCAGGATGCTTATTGGTTTGTAAAACATCAGCTGATTTACGGGCTTGTTCCGGGCATCGTTCTTTTTTTGTTTTTTTTAAATATTGATTACCGGCTGTTTAAAAAAATTTATTTTTGGTTTTATTGCCTGTCTATTTTTTTATTGCTTCTTGTTTTTATCCCAGGGCTTGGCGCAAATTTTTTAAAAGAAGCAAAAAGCTGGGTTGACTTGCGGATATTTACATTTCAGCCGGCAGAAGTGGTTAAACTTTTATTTTTATTTTTTTTGGCGGCTTGGTTTGAAAAAAGGGGAGAAAAAATACGAGATTTAAAAGAAGGCGCGCTGGTTTTTTTGGGAGTTTTGGCGCCGATTGTCGGACTCATAGCGCTTCAGCCGGATATCGGAACAACGGTGGGGATTGCTCTGATGTCTCTTTCTTTATATTTTTTGGCAGGCGCGGATATCCGCCATATTTTTGGTTTTTTGGTCGCGGGATTAGTATCCTTATTTGCCTTAATTAGAGTCGCGCCGTACAGAATGGACAGGTTTGTGACGTTTTTAAACCCAAAAATAGACCCTCGGGGAATCGGCTATCACATAAATCAAGCGCTTTTGGCAATCGGTTCCGGCGGATTATTCGGGCTCGGTCTTGGACATTCAAGGCAGAAATACTATATTCCCGAGGTTGTCGGCGATTCAATTTTCGCGGTGATGGCCGAAGAATTGGGATTCTTTTTAACGGTCGGATTTTTAGTTCTTTTTGTTGTGTTTTTGCTCCGGATTTTAAATATCAGCAAAATTGCCCCTGATAAATACGGCCGTTTTTTGGCGCTTGGCATTGTTTCCTGGTTTGGGATACAGGCATTTATCAATATTGGTTCAATGGTCGGGCTTTTGCCAATGACCGGATTGACTTTGCCGTTTATAAGCTATGGTGGAACATCGCTCGCCATTTCAATGGCCGCGGTCGGAGTGGTGGCGAATATATCAAAATATAAATAAAGACCCTCGAAAAATTCGAGGGTTAATTTTAATTCGGAGATGAAGACATTTGGCGGAAAACTTCTTCGCCGTAAGCAAGCATCTCGGCAATATAATAACCGGCGCAAATTGAAAAAACAATAAAACAAACCGTTAAGATTAAAAGAATAAAAAAGGGAAAAATTTCTTTAACAATTTTTCTCGCCATTTTTCTCCTTCTCGTTTTTAATATTTAAATATAACGCATTTTGACTTTGGAGTCAAGAGGACGTAAAATAGGATTATATGCCCAGTAATACAACATCCAGTAGTATTGGGCATTATTCGCATAATTGATTGTGATTTTCTTGTTTTGATAAAATTTCTGGTTTGAGAATTACTTTTTAATTTAATTTTCTGGATGTTGATATACTGGGTATGAAGATTATTTTATCGGGCGGAGGAACGCTCGGATCGGTCACCCCGCTTATTGCCGTTGCCGAAGATTTAAAGACAATGGAAACAGGAGTTGAATTTTTATGGCTCGGAACAAAAGGCGGACCGGAAAAAAAGATTGTGGAAGAAGCGGGAATAAAATTTAAGCCGATTTTTTCCGGAAAATTGAGGCGGTATTTGAGTTTATGGAATTTGGTGGATTTAATCTCAATTAAGATCGCGGTTTGTCAATCACTATTTATTATCATTAAAGAAAAGCCGGATATGGTTGTTTCGGCCGGCGGATTTGTGGCAGTGCCGGTTGTCTGGGCATCGTGGCTTTGGGGCGTGCCGGTTTTGATTCATCAGCAAGATTTCCGCGCCGGTCTGGCAAATAAACTGTGCGCGCCTTTTGCCGAAAAAATTACCGTGGCTTTGGAAAAATCTCTGAATGATTATTCAAAAAAGAAAGCGGTTTGGATAGGAAATCCGGCGAGAAAATTGTCGTGTTCCGAAGAGAAAGCGCGGAAAGTTTTTAATATGAACAAAAACAAACCGGTGATTTTAATTATTGGGGGCGGGACCGGTTCGCTTGGAATAAACAAATTGGTTTTGGCTTCTTTGAAAAAGATTTTGAAATTTGCGCAAGTAATTCATCTGACAGGATCTGCAAGGACGGTCCTTGCGAACAAAAACAAGGACCGTCCTTGTGCCGAATACTATCCTTATGAATTTATAACCAAAGAAATGGCCTGCGCGTATGAAGTCGCCGATGTGGTGGTGTCTCGCGCCGGAATGGGAGTTTTGACCGAACTCGCGTCGCTTGGAAAACCGGCGATTTTAATTCCGCTTGCCGGGCATCAAGAAGAAAACGCGAAATATTTTGCAGAAAAATCCGCGGTCATTGTTTTGAAAGAAAGGGGATTAACGCCCGAAAAGTTGGCTGAAGAAATTGAAAAATTATTGAAAGATAAAAAAGCGCAAGATAAATTATCGGAAAATATTAAAAAAGTTTTCCCTTTATCTCCTGAAAAATCCGCGGAAAAAATCGCGGACACGATATTGGGGATTGTGAGAAAGGAATAAGCAAAACACCCCCGATTAGTCGGAGGTGTTTTAAATTTTAGATCCTGTCGTCTTTATCTTCGTTCCAGTCCAAGTCGCTGTCGTCTTCCGGCATTTTTTCTTCGTCTAGATCGTCGATGTCTTTTATTTCTCCCAAATCGCTTAAGTCATCTTCGTCATCTTCTAAGTCGCCTAACACGTCTTCATCTTTCTCATCTTTTTTTTCTTCATCTTCCAATTCGTCATCGGCGTCTAAGAGCAATTCGTCTTCGTGGTTGCAATCGCAGGTTCCGCAGGAACCGCCGCAACCTATCGTTTTGTATTCCATATTAATACTTATTTTTTGTTTCGCGCTCGTTTAATTTCATTAAATTAAATCCGCGCTTTAAAATATTGCGTTTAAATTTAGTATAGCCATATTATAAACTATTTTGCAAATTTGTCAAGCCCCACTACCAATCAGCCGATAGTTCGTAAATTAAGCCAATAAAGCAGATTGTTTATTTGGTGAGTTATAAGTTTGGTTTTTATTTTGTGGATAACTATTATAATTTAATTTCGGCTGAATTGGTAGTGGGGTCAAGTCCCAATTGGGGATAAATAAAAGCATCCCGTGTTATTTCAAGGGATGCTTTTGGTGATCCGGCTGGGGATCGAACCCAGGACACCCTGCTTAAAAGGCAGGTGCTCTACCAGCTGAGCTACCGGACCGTAATCAATAGAATTTTTGGACGTATTTGACAATATCATATCATATATTTCTATTTTTGACAAGTTTTTGATAAAATAGAGGTATGCCGAAATATGTTTGGCACAATTTGAATTCCGAAAGGGTTTTGGATTTGCTGAAGTCGGGAAAAGGAGGACTTTCTTCAAAGGAGGCGATAAGGAGGGCGCGCGACTGCGGCGCGAACAAATTTCCCCGGGCAAAAGCCCCGGCGGCTTTTAAGATATTCTTCGCGCAATTTAAAAGCCCGTTGGTTTATATTTTGGCTGGCGCCGCGATAATTAGTTTCTTGCTGAAAGATGGTTTGGACGGAGCCATAATAACTGCCGCGGTTTTGTTGAATACTATTGTTGGCTTTATTGAAGAATACCGCGCGGACAGGGGGCTTCGCGCGCTTCAAAAGATTATTTCTTACCACGTTAAAGTTTTACGGAATGGCGCTGAAAAAGAAATTGACGCAAGCGAATTGGTTCCCGGCGATATCGTGTTTTTGGAAATGGGAGATAAAATTCCCGCTGACGGACGCCTTATTGAAGCGCATAATTTTGAGGTTTCCGAAGCATCGCTTACCGGCGAATCTATGCCAATTAGAAAAAATATCCGTTCAGCGCCGGTTAACGCGTCTTTGGCGGACAGGGCAAGTATGGTTTATGCCGGTACCGTAGCGATGCGCGGACGGGCAATGGCGGTTGTAACCGAAACCGGCAAACGCACTGAAATTGGAAAAATCGCTTCAATGCTTAAAGAGATTCCAGAAGGGCAAACCCCGCTTCAAAATGAAATTTCCAAGCTTGGCAAGATGATAACTTATATAGTTTCCGGTATTTGTGTTGTAATTTTTATTCTTGGAATTATTGAAAGAAGAGGGGCGCTGGAAGTTTTTAACACCGCGGTCGCGGTCGCGGTCGCGGCAATCCCGGAAAGTTTAATAATTTCTGTGACAATAGTGCTTATAATTGGAATGAAAAAGATTTTGAAAGAAAAAGCGTTGGTCAGAAAAATTGTTGCCGCCGAGACACTGGGAAATGTTTCAGTGATATGTACGGACAAAACCGGAACCCTGACAGAAGGAGAAATGCGCGTTGCCGGGATAACTTGGGGGGAAGAATTTGTTAATTTGAATCATATTGTTTCGCGGTCGGCATCCGAAAAAGCGCGGAAAAAATATTTTGATATTCTGCGGGCGGGGCTTTTGTGCAATGACGCGGTTATTGAAGAAACCGAATCCGGCGACCAAAAAGTTCTCGGAGACGCTGTGGAAAAAGCGCTTTTGATTGCCGGACAAGAATTGGGATTAAATAAAAAAGGTCTTGAAGAAAGTTTTCCGCGGATTGACGAAGCGCCTTTTGATTCTGCTTCAAAGTATATGGCAACTTTGCATAACGGCGGACCGAAAGAAAATTTGCTGTTTGTGAAAGGCGCGGCCGAGCTGGTTTTATCTTTATCCAAAAGAATTAAAATAAATGGCAAATCAAAAGTTTTAACCGTTTCTGAAAGAAAAAATTTAGAAAATATTTTGGAAGACCTGGCGAGAAAGGGTTATCGCGTTCTCGGTTTTGCATTCCGCGAATTTGATAAGAAAATAAACAAATTTCAAAACGGAAACGGGTTGGTAAAAGATTTGTCTTTTTTGGGTTTTGTCTGTTTTGACGACCCGTTGCGCGCCGGGGTGAAAGAAACCATAGATATTGCCAAAAGGGCCGGAATAAGAACGGTGATGATAACCGGCGACCATCCGCTTACCGCGAAAAGAATTGCCTTAAAACTTGGGCTTCCGTCATCCGCAAAAAATATTTTAACCGGCAAAGACCTGGAAGAAATAACCGATGAAGATTTGCGGGAGGCGGTAAAAAGAGCGAGTGTTTTCGCGCGCGTGGAGCCATATCATAAAGTGAGAATTGTGGATGCGTTTCAAGCGAATGGGGCATCGGTAGCAATGACCGGTGACGGCGTAAATGACGCGCCCGCGCTTAAATCCGCGGATATTGGCATTGCTTTGGGATTTGGCACGGAAGTGGCAAAGGACGCGAGCGATATAGTGCTATTGGACAATAATTTCAAAACAATTGTCTCCACGGTGGAAAAGGGCAGAGTGATTTACGACAACATTAAAAAAGTCGTGCTTTATCTCTTAAAAGATGGTTTTACGGAAATTATTTTGATTTTTGCGAGTATGCTCGCCGGATTGCCTCTTCCGCTTTTGCCGGCGCAGATTTTGTGGGTTAATTTAATAGAAGATACATTGCCCACTATCGCGCTTTCAATGGACCCCGGTGACAAGGGGCTGATGTATGAACGTCCTCGCCAAAAAAAATCATCAATTTTGGATTCTGAAATGAAAGTGATTATATTTATTATCGGCATATTTACCGATATTTTGCTTTTTGGAATGTTTTTGTATTTTTGGACAATTACAAAAGACATAGACTATGTCCGGACTATAATTTTTGCCGGTCTTGGAATAAATTCGCT
Source organism: uncultured Gammaproteobacteria bacterium (assembly GCA_964525225.1). Taxonomy (GTDB): domain Bacteria; phylum Patescibacteriota; class Patescibacteriia; order DYHP01; family DYHP01; genus CAZGDX01. The sequence goes on along the minus strand of CAZGDX010000004.1, from coordinate 22,602 downwards.
TTTGGTTGTCTGGCCATGCCGGAGCATGCGGTATTCTGTCTTGCAAAAAAATCCTTTTGAAAATAAATTTTTAATCGGCGCGGTTGGAATTGGATTTTTAATGTTTTTCCTCGCTCTTTACACGCCGTTTTTCCAAAATGTTTTGCGCACGGTTCCGCTCGGGCTGTTTGAGTGGGGTGTAATACTGTCGCTCGGCGTGGTAAATGTTTTGTTGATAGAAATCGTAAAGTATGGTTATATAGTAAGAAACAGAAATAATTTAAAGTTAAAAGGAGTATAGATGTATGGTTAAGAACAGATTGCCGCAAGGCATAAGAAAATTTATCCGTCTTGAAAAAGCGCGCGTCAGGCGGGTTGTTTTGGATAAAACAGAACAAGACAAAATAATTAAAGAGTTTTGCGCCAAGTTTTTCAAGGAAACCAAATAAATATGCGGCAGATTGTTTTTGTTACCGGCAATGACGGAAAATTCCGCGAAGCCCGGGAAATTTTGGGAGAGGGATTTAATTTGAAAAGAGTGAAAATTGACTTGCCCGAGATTCAAGGAATTGATGTTTGTGAAATTGCCGAAGAAAAAGCAAAAACCGCTTTCGCTGAATTGAAAAAGCCGGTACTTATTGAAGATACCGGTCTTTGTTTTGAAGCGTGGCACGGATTGCCCGGAGCTTTAATAAAGTGGTTTTTGATGCCGGATAAGGATACGGGAATGGAAAAAATTGTAAAAATGCTTGGTGGTTTTGATAATAGGAAAGCCGAAGCGATTACGGTGTTTGCTTATTGCGATGAATCGGGCGCGCGGATTTTTGAAGGGCGGATTTCGGGGACTATCGCCGAATCGCCGCGCGGACCAAATGGTTTTGGCTGGGACCAGGTTTTTATTCCGGCGGGACACGGGGAAACATTCGGTGAAATGGAACCGGAAGAAAAAAATAAAATCTCAATGCGCCGGAACGCGCTTCTAAAACTGAAAGAATACCTGATGAACGAATAATCTCTGAAAAGGGATTATTTTTGTATTTGGGTAATAAGCTAAAACAGCTTATTTTAGCCAAAAATAGCTTATTTAATCTTGACAAAATAACCAAAATGTGCTATGATAATAAGTTCAGGATTGAACAACAACTAACGAAAGAAGAGGAAAAAAATGAAGCGGACTTTTACATTTTTGTTTGTTTTCGGTGTTTTTGGCGGTTGTAGCGAGGATAACGACTGTTACCTTAACAACTACCAAAGTATCACCGGTTATGAGATTAACCCGAATCTGACAACCCCCGAAGGGATTTCGGTGGATACTTCCGGATTTGATGTGGATTTGGAAGAGCTTGACCGGCAGATTGACGAAATGGAAATTTGCGTTCAAGACGCGCTTGCCGGAGGCATTGACTTGGCAACGGCAGAAGCGCAGGACTGCCGCGACAGCAACTGGAATTACCGCACGGATTTCTCCGATATCTCCGTCAGGCGCGGATGCTTGATTGTGAAAATCGCGCCCGATTGGAATGTCTCGTCGTGTTCCGAAGAATATATGGAGGTGTTTCCGTGCGATATGCCGGCGGAGGTCTGCGAAAACAAGGGGCTTGAGGTTACGGAAGAGTGCCCATGCAGGTGTCGGTCCACGATTCAAGATGAGAATATTGTCGTCACGACTCCGGATTTGCGTCTCTTCCGCGGAGAGTTGGCGCGGATGATGACCGGGTGCAACAATCCGTGGTTCAGGCCTGTTTCCCGGTGTCTGCTGGACTAAACAAACAATCCTCACAGAGTAGTGAGGAAAAAAAAGGAAGGGTAGAAAAATGAGAAACGTTCTGGCAGTTCTGACTATCCTGGCGTGTTCCGGGTGCGCGGTGCGTATGGCCGAGCCATACGAGCCGGTCCCGTCGCATCTTCGCGGCGGGCGCGTGATTCAGCCGACGGTGCTGGACACGTTGCATGACAATACGTCCTTCGGCGTGAAGGTGCGTGTTACCAACAACACCGCCAACTGGTACGACGCGGTAACACGATGTACGTTCTATCGCGGCGACGGCGCCGAGCTGGACTGGCAAGAAGTGGTTTTCAGGCAGATGCCGCCATACACCAGCCGGACTACTTGGTTTTGGTCTGGAAGGCACACGCAGTTCACAGGCCGGACGGTTTGCGAAGTTTCAGAGGATGAGACGATGATTCTCGTGCCTCCCGCGACTGCGGAAGCCGAGGAGGATTAAGCGACAGCGCCGGTCAGACGCCAAGCGCCGTTTGTTCAAACAGACGGCGCTTTTTTAATTTAACTGGTGGACCCCGAACGAAATCTGGATGAATTTGAGTAAAACATGGTCAGTTCTTAGTTTTTGATTAAAAAATAGCGAATTTTATTTAAGACAAAAATTTCGTTCGGGGTGGACAAAATCGCTAAAAATGCTAAAATAAAAATATGAAATTAAATGTTTTTAAAGGCAAAAAAGTGGTAATTATGGGTTTGGGTTTGTATCCGCAAGGAAGCGGAATTTCCGCGGCCAAGTTTTTCGCGCGTCTTGGCGCGGATGTTGTTGTAACCGATTTGAAAACAAGAAAGGATTTGGCAAGCCAGATAAAACTTTTAAAGGGCTTAAAAATAAAATATGTTTTAGGGAAACATTCAAAAAGCGATTTTAAAGAAGCGGATTTGATAATGAAAAATCCGGCGGTGCGGATGGAATCGGAATTTTTGAAAATCGCGCGCGAAAATAAAATTCCGATAGAAACGGACGTAAGTTTGTTTTTTTCTCTTTGTCCCGCGAAAATTATCGGCATTACCGGCACTCGCGGAAAATCCACGACATCGTCCTTGATTTATGAAATTTTAAGCGCCGCCGGCGAAGATGTTTATCTTGGCGGAAACATTCAAGTTTCTCCGCTTAATTTTTTGGAGAAATTGAATAAAAATTCGCTTGTGGTTCTTGAGCTTTCAAGCTGGATGCTGGAAAGTTTGGAATCAAACAGATTTAGCCCGCAAATTGCCGTCATTACCAACGTGATGCGCGACCATTTGAACACTTACGCCGGAATGAAAGAATACAGCCGGGCAAAGTCGCTGATTTTTAAATTTCAGAAAAGAAAGGACTTGGCGGTTCTTAATTTTGACAACGAAATCACGAGAAAAATGGGAGAAAAAATAAAAGCCAAAAAAATTTGGTTTTCTTTGAAGAAAAAGAGCGCTGTTTTGGATTTGGCGAAAAATACCGTTCTTCCCGGCGAACATAATCTTTATAACGCGCTCGCCGCGGTGATTGTCGCAAAACATTTGAAAATTTCCGATTCTATAATCAAAAAATGTCTGAAAAATTTTAAAGGAATTCCGAACCGTTTGGAATTTATCCGCGAGTTTGGAGGCGTGAAATACTATAATGACACAACCGCCACCACTCCGGACGCGACTCTTGCAGCATTGCAGTCGTTCAAAAATAAAAATATTGTTTTGATTGCCGGAGGCGCGGATAAAAATTTGGATTTTAAGGACTTGGCAAAAGTTTTGCAGGGGCTGGTGAAGGTCTTAATACTGCTTCCCGGAACCGCCACGGATAAATTGCGGAAGGACTTGGCGGATATGGGGGAAAATATAGAGCCGATTGTTGCTAAAAGCATGAAAGAAGCGGTTTTGAAAGCCCGCGAATTGTCGCAATCCGGCGACATAATTCTTTTGTCTCCCGGCGCCGCCAGTTTCGGTTTGTTTGTGAATGAATTTGACAGGGGAGAGAAGTTTGTAAAAGAGGTTAAGGGGTTGAAGTGAAATTTAAAGCTCCGATAGCGGTCGGGGCTTTTTTGTTTTCTCTAAATATGATAAATTTTAAGTATGAAATCATTGATAAAAAAATTGATTCCGAAGTTTATTTTGGGGTGGTATCACTTTATTTTGGCGAAATTTAGCGCGTTTTGGTTTGGAAATCCTTCAAGGAAAATGGTGGTAATCGGCGTGACCGGCACAAAGGGAAAATCCACGACAAGTTATTTTATCGCCAAAATTTTGGAAAATGCCGGTTTTAAGGTGGGGCTGACTACAACCGCGCTTTTTAAAATCAATGAAAAAGAATGGCTTAATAAATCCAAAATGACAATGCTTGGCCGGTTTGGCTTGCAGAAACTTTTGAAAGATATGGTTTTGGCCGGATGCGAATACGCGGTGGTGGAAACATCTTCCGAAGGAATCGCGCAATCGCGTCACATTGGCATAGATTATGATGTCGCGGTTTTTACCAATTTGACTCCGGAACATCTGGAATCGCACGGCGGATTTGAAAATTATAAAAAGGCGAAAGGAAAATTGTTCGCGCGCTTGGAAAAAAGTTTCAGAAAAAAAATTGGCGGAAAAATAATTCCTAAAATTATTGTTGCCAATCTGGATGACGAACACGCGCCGTATTTTTTGCAATTTAAGGCAGATGAAAAAATAACTTTCGGAATGAAAAATCACAGGGCCGATATTAAAGCGGAAAAAATAGAAATCAATGCTGAAAAATCAAAATTTGAGATTAACGGAGTGGATTTTGAAATAAAAATTCCCGGACGGATGAACGCGCATAACGCGCTTGCCGCGATTGCTGTCGCGCAATCCTTCGGGATTCTGCTTCAAAAAATCAGTTTTATAATAAAACAAATTAAAGTGATGCCTGGGAGAATGGAATTTATTGAAGAAGGACAGGATTTCAAAGTGATTGTGGATTACGCGCACGAGCCGGAGTCGTTCAGACAAATTTACGAGACGGTGGAAAAGATGAAATCCGGAAGAATCATCCATGTTTTTGGCGCAACCGGAGGCGGACGCGACAAATCCCGCCGGCCTTTGATGGGAAAAATGGCGTCGGAACGCGCGGATGCCGCCATTATCACAACCGACGACCCGTATGATGAGCCCCCGGAAAAAATCGCCAACGATGTTTTCGCCGGCGTGGCGGAAAAAAACAAGGAAAAGATTATGATTATCGGCGACAGAAAAGAAGCCGTTAAAAAAGCCATAGAAATCGCAAAAAAAGACGATATTGTTTTAATAACCGGAAAAGGATGCGAGCAGGCAATGGTTTTGGCGGGCGGGAAAAAAATACCATGGGACGACAGGGAAATAGCAAGACAAACTTTAAAAATATTAGCGTTAAATTAATTTTGTTTTAGTTAAATTTAGTTTTTTAATTTTCAATTTTAATTTCTAAATTTTAATTGAATTTTCAATGCTCAAATTATTAATTATCAAACAGTCGTTTCATTACCGTCATTCCGAGCCACAGCGATGAATCTCACGCCAATCAAGAAAGACATGATATCTTTTACTGCGGTTTAGGATGACGTAGTGGTGAGTCTGAAAATTTAAACTTGAAAATTCGGATTTGATTTAAAATTTATAATTTAAAATTCGAGTTTAGTAGTTGCTTTATGCCGAAAATAAGAAGATATTTATCCGCGGAATTAAAGGATGGGGAAAATGTTTTGCATGTCGTGCGCGAAACATTTTTGGTGATTTTGCCAAGAATTATTTTAGGAGCGGTTTATGGTCTAGTTCTATTCTTTTTTATGTTTACGCTTTTCGCGTTCGGAACTTTGGGAATCGCGGCTTTTGCCGGGCTTTTTGTTTTGGGAGCGTGGTTTGTCGGAAAAAAAGTTTTTCGCTGGTACAGAAACGCTTTTATCATCACAACTCACAGAATTATAGATGTTGAACAAAAAAGCTGGCTTTGTAGAAACATTTCGGAAATTTCACACCACAAGATAGATAATGTTTCTCACAGAATCCGCGGAATTTTTCATACAATTTTCCGTTGCGGCGATGTTTACGTGCAGTCGCGCGGAGGAACTACCAATCTGATGATGAAAAATGTTTCCCGGCCATCCAAAATACAATCTTTTTTACATCAGATATTGGAAGAGGTGGAGGAAAGATGGTAAAATCGTATAAGGAACAAAACCTCCACAGATTATTTTCACAGATACGCACAGATTTTTATTTTGAATTTTTTAATATATGCGAGGAAAGAAAATTATTATGAGTTTTCCTTTTATATCTTGCGCTATTGTTTTAGCGGCGGTTTGGGTTGGCGTTTCTTTGACGCGGGAGATTTTGCGCAATCGGTCAATAGATATGGAAATACAAAGAATTGAGGCCGAAGCGCAGTCGCTTGAAGTTAAAAATTTGGAGATTCTGAATTTGGTAAAACAATTTGAAGACGCGGATTTTTTGGAAAGAGAAGCGCGTTTGAAACTGGGCTTGCAAAAAGAAGGAGAAAAAGTAGTGGTGATAAACAAATCCGGCAATGGTTCGGAAACTGTTGGCAATGGCGGGGAAAATCTTTCAAATCCGGCGATGTGGTGGAATTACTTTTTTAAAAATAAATAGGTTGACGGAGTGGCAAATTTTTTTGATAAAAATAAAACATACGTATTTTGGGGCGCGATAGGCGTTTTATCTTTTGTTTTTGCCTTTTTTCTTTTTTCCGCGTTTGGGATTTATATTTTTGGAATGAAAGATAATTTTTTTGTTTGCGGAGCCGCGCGCGTATTTCCGTATCCTGTGGCGCGTGTAAACAGGGATTTTGTTTTAACTACAGAATATCAGAAAGACGTAGATGTATTAGTCAGTTTTTATAAATTTGAGGCGGAAGAAGGCGGTTTGCCGGTGCCTGGTCGCGAAGAGATTGGCTCAAGTGTTTTGAGCCGGCTCATAAGAAATAAAATAATGGAAAAAATGGCGCGCGATTTTGATATAAAAATCACAAATGACGAGTTGAATACAAGATTTTTGGAAATGACCGCAAAAATGGGAAGCCCCGAAGAAGTGGAAGAAATTTTGGATAAAATGTATGGATGGAGCGAGAGGGAATTTAGGAAAAACATAGTCAGAAACATTCTTTTGCAGGAAAAAATAAAAGAAAAGCTGGCAGTTGGAGAAGATTTGGATAAAAAAATTGAAGAAGAACTTGAAAAAGCGACGATAAAAATTTATATAAAGTGATAAAAACATCCAGCCGTGGCTGGATGTTTTTTTAGTTGTTTAATGTTATAATGATTATATGGAGCCGAAGGCGAGGATTGAACTCGCGACCCATCGCTTACGAAGCGATTGCTCTGCCACTGAGCTACTTCGGCGTATTTTTGGAGCGGGTAACGGGAATCGGACCCGTTTCTCATCCTTGCCCCCTTACCAAATCAGCGGGATACGAGAATCGAACTCGCGTTTTCTGCTTGGGAAGCAGACATACTGCCACTGTATTAATCCCGCAAGTTTGGTAGGGGGGCTTGGGAAGGACGCATAATACCAGTATACTATATCCGCGGTTAAGAATATAATAAACTAAAAATTTTCGTTCGTCAATCTGTATTAAAATATCTTTGTTTGCTGATTTTATATTTTACTACGGGGTGTCGGGTATCCCTCCTTGGTCTTTGTTGCACACAACGGGCAGACGGAGTGATACCCGACACCTGTGTCGCGGGCACGCCCCATCTGTGAAATCTGTGTCAAAAAATTTGTGGTTATGATTAAAATAAAAAACATCACAAAAACATATCATCCTGATATTCACGCTCTCCGCGGGGTTTCTTTGAATGTCGGGTCCGGCGAATTTGTTTCCATTGTCGGACGGAGCGGAGCCGGGAAAACCACCCTTTTGCGGATGATTTTGGCGGAAGAAAAACCAACTACGGGCGCGATAAATATCGGCGGATGGGATATCACCAAAATCAGGCAGCGGAATATTCCGCTTTTGCGCAGGCAAATGGGGGTTGTGTTTCAGGATTTTAAGCTTCTCCCTCAAAAAACTGTTTTTGAAAATGTGGCGTTCGCGCTTGAAGTCCGCGGAGAACCGCATGGAAAAATTATCGCTTCCGTTCCCCAGGTTTTAAAAATTGTCGGGCTTGAAGAAATGTTCCACCGCTATCCGCGCCAGCTTTCCGGGGGCGAGAAACAAAGAGTGGCGATAGCTCGGGCGCTTGTGAACGCGCCGAAAATTTTGGTCGCCGACGAGCCGACCGGTAATTTGGATTCAATAAATACAAAAGAAATCATAGACCTGCTCCGCCAGATAAACAAATTCGGAACGACCGTTCTTTTGGTAACGCACAACAGGGAAGTGGTCAATTCGCTCCACGAGCGCGTTATTACAATGGAAAACGGAAATATTGTTGCCGATAAAATGGGAGGAAGATACACGCTTTAGCAATTTAAGATTTCCGATTTAAGATTTAAGAATTATTTTTTAATCTGAAATCGTAAATCATAAATCGTAAATTTATTAAGATGTTTATTTCTTTTCGCCGCGCGACAAAATTCGCGGCGCAAAATTTCGGGAGAAACGTTTGGCTTTCGCTCGCAACGATAAGCATGGTTTTTTTAATGCTTATTTCTTTGAATATTATCGTGGTTTTGAATTTTATAACAAATTCGGTGGTGCAAACAATAGAAGGCAGGGTTGATATGAGCGTTTATTTGAAACCGTCCGCGAGTGACGAAATGGTTAAATCCGCGCGCGCCTATCTTGCCGGTTTGCCGGAAGTTGAGGAAGTTGGAATTGTTGATCCGGAAGACGCGCTTTTGCGATTTCAGGAAAGGCATAAAAATAATCCGGAGATTGTTTCCGCGCTTGGGGAAATCGGGAGCAATCCGCTTGGCGCCACGTTGATTATAAGGGCAAAATCCACTAGTGGCTATCAGGCGATAATGGATGCCTTGGACAATCCGGCTTATAAAGATATTGTCTTGGATAAAGATTTTTCAAATTACGAAAAATTAATCAGCAGAGTTCAAATCTTAAGCAATAAGGCGAGAATGGCGGGTGTGGCGTTGAGTTTGGTTTTTGCCGTAATTTCATTCTTAATTGTAAGCAACAGTGTTCGTTTGGCGATTTACACTCATCGCGAAGAAATCGGCATTATGAAACTTGTGGGCGCTTCCAATTGGTTTGTTTCCGCGCCGTATTTGATTGAAGGATTTTTTGTGTGCTTGCTATCTTTATTTATGATAATCGCGGTGATGTTTCCGTCTTTAAATCTGATGGAACCGCAGATTGCCAGCTTTTTTGAAGGCGAAGCGCCAAGCATTGTGGATTATTTTTTCAGTAATTTTTTTACTATTTTTGGTCTTGAATTTTTAATCTCGCTCTTTTTGGTTTTGGGTTCGTCTTTGGTGGCGGTAAAAAGATATTTGCGGGCGTAGGGGGTTGACAAAAAAGAACTTATAAGTTATGATGAAATAAACTAATATCATAGTTTATTTTATTATGTCAAAGAATAGGGAAAGAGAGGAAGCGACAAAATTACGACAACAAGGATTGTCTTATTTAGAAATATCAGAAAAGATTTTGGTATCAAAATCTACTTTATCGGTGTGGTTAAGAAGCATAGAATTATCTGCTGAACAAAAAGAACGATTGATTGAAAAACAACAAATTGGGATCAAAAGAGGCGGAGAAAAAAGAAAGGAACAGAGAATTGAGAAAACTGAAAAGATATTTAAAGCGGCGGAATTGGATATTGACAAATTGACCGCGCGTGATTTATGGTTAATAGGGACTGCTCTTTATTGGGGTGAGGGTCATAAAGAAAAAGATACAAATGTCAGTGTTGGCGTAATTTTTACTAATTCCGATGCGTTGATGATAAAATTGTTTTTGAGATGGTTGCTGGAAATTTGTAAGGTCAAGAGAGAAGATTTGATATTTAATATTTTTATTCACAGAAGCCATGGAAATAGGTTGGATGAAGTTTTGAAATATTGGGCGGGAATTACAGAATTTGAAGAAAATATATTCAAGATTTATTTTAGGAATAATAGAATAAAAACCGAAAGAAAAAATACCGGTAAAAAATATTACGGGATTTTACGCGTGAAGGTTAGAAGAAGCTCTGGATTAAACAGAAAGATTACCGGCTGGATAAGAGGAATTAATAAATATTATTGGGGAGTGGTGTAACGGCAACACGTCTGCCTTTGGAGCAGAATAGTCCTGGTTCGAGTCCAGGCTCCCCAGCCAAAATAAAACCCCGACACACAGTCGGGGTTTTATTTTTTTGTCTTTAATTTCTAAATATTGCTATAATATAAAAGACAATAATTATTTTTTATGGCTAAAACAAAAACATCCGGAGGATATAATATATTAAACAAAAGCGATTTGAGTATTCTGCAAAAAAAGGAGCCCAAGCGGTTCCGGTATACTGCCGAAGGCGGGCATTATATGGATTTGCGGAAATTGAATCTTAAGCCGGTTTTGGGAATTGATTTGGAAAAAACTGCGGAGCTCGCAAAAATAGTTCGTGGCTTGTCTTTTGCCGCTATTGAAAACATCAGTTCCGGACATCCGGGCGGGTCTTCATCCAAAACAGAACAAATGCTCGCCATGCTTTTATCCGGCGAGTTGGCGTTTGACCCGCTTAATCCAAATCATCCCGGACGGGACAGAGTGGTCTGGTCTGCGGGACATTGCACTCCGCTTTTCCACGCGACTCTTTCTTTAATTTACGAGTCCTTGAAAAGAAGCGGAAAAAAATTTGATATCAAAAAAATGGAAGCGCATTATCCGCAATGCCTCGCGCGTTTCCGCCATTGCGACGGTCCCACAGGGCATGTGGAGGCGAATTATCCGCTTTCCGACGCGTCCACCGGTTCTTCCGGTCATGGATTTTCCGCGGCTCTTGGTCTGGCGACTTTGCAAAAAACCAACGGACTTGGCGCGAAAGTTTTTGTGCTTGCCGGCGATGCCGAAACCGAAGAGGGAATGAGTTTTGAAGCCAGAAATCTGGCGAGTTCTTTGGGAATGGATAATATGATTGTAAGTTTGGACTGGAACGGCTTTGGCATAGATGGACCGATTACGGATGTGATTGGAGCGCCATATCTGAATTATTGGTTTGCCGCGCGGTGGAATATAATTGAAGTGGATGGGCACAATATTACCGAACTTATTTACGCCTATAAAAAAGCCGCCGCCGGTTTCGGAAATAAATTGCCGGTTGTGATTATCTGCCACACAATAAAAGGAAAATATTACGGCAAGCTTGAAAATACCGCCGATTCGCATGGCACCCCGCTTCCGCACGAAGAATATGTGCCAATGATGAAAAAACTCGGATTTGATATTCCGGGCATTGATAATGAAGAAATAAAAGATATTGAAGCAATATTAACGCATCTTAAAAAAGATATTGTCGCGTATTTTACAAAACGTTTGGAGATTGGAACAAAGAAAATTAAACCGGAAAAAGAATTGCTTGCCAAAATGAAAAAGAGCTTAAAGGGCAGACCAATGAAAGATTACAAGTCCATAAAGCGTCCGGCGAAACTTCCGAAAGAGTTGGTTTTTGAAGAAGGAAAGTCCATCGCCACGCGCAAAGCCACCGAGGCGTTTTACAAATGGCTAATGGAGCAAAGCGCGTTTTTCTATGTTGGCGCCGGCGATTTGGCGAAATCTATTCTTACAACGCAAGCGGAAAATGTCTACGGGCTTATAAATCCAAAAAATTATCTTGGCAGGGGAATAAGATTTGGAATTGCGGAAGCCAATATGGCAATGATGTCCGCTTCTTTAACGCAAGATGTTTTGCCGGGCGGATTCCAGGCAATGAGCGTTTTTGCTTCTTATGGGGTCTTCACTTCCATAATGAGCAACGCTATCCGCATGGCGCTTATTACTAACGCCACCAACCGCCATTGCAAAGGATTTTTTATTTTGATGGCGGCGCACGACGGGCCGGAAACGGGTGAAGATGGACCAACGCATCATGGGCTTTTCTGGATGTCTTTGTACAACGCTTATCCGGGCATTAAGGTTTACAAACCGCTTGATGCCAACGAAACCATTGAAATGCTTTTTCACGCCTTGGAAAAAGGCGAGCCCATAGCTTTATCCATAATGAGACCCAATACGCCTGTATTCAAACGTGGAAATGGAGTTCCACCGGCGCGCGAGGCGGTGAATGGGGCTTATGTATTCAAGCAATTTTCAAAAACCGGAAAAAGAAAAATAGTGATGGCGGTGAGCGGAGGGCAGGTGATGGCAAATGTGCTTGAAATTTTGCCGGATTTGGAAAAGAAATACGATGTAAAGATTGTGGCCGTTACTTCGCCGGAATTGTTTGAAGAATTGCGCGCCAAAAATCCGAAAAAAGCCAACGCGATTTTATCTGATGAAGACAGGGAAAACGTGATAACTTTGCATAATGGATGGCAGGGATTCTTGAATCCGTTTATTTTGCCTAAAGATTACGACAAGCGCGTTATTGGCATAAATAAATTTTTAAAATCAGGTCCGCCGGCCGAAGTTTACAAAGTGGCGGAATTTGACCCCGAAGGGTTGAAAAAGAAGATTTTGAAAGCGATAAAATGAAGCACCCCGAGCTTACGCTCGGGGTATCCGAAATAATTTTTCAATACTGAAATCCCTCACCGCTGTTTTGCTCTTTTATGAGTTTAATATATTTTTTAAGCATAGGGCTCCCCTTTGGGGCAAAACGCATTCACCTCGTCGCCAAAGCTATGGAGCGTCGGCGACTGCGGTGAGGGATAAGAAAAAAATCCCCCGCCCGAAGGTGTGGGGGATTTTATTGACAGTTTTTCCCGAATCTGCTTAAATTATATAAATCGGTCATTAAAAAAAGAAAGGCAAATATGATGAACGAAAGACAAATCCTCCAATTTTTCAATCGGGCCGGCGTGATTATTGGCAACAGCCATTTTGTTTATACTTCCGGCAAGCATGGCGCGTCTTATATAAATAAAGACGCGATTTATCCGCATACCCGCGAGACATCGGCGTTATGCCGCGAAATTGCCAAAAAATTCGCTGATTATGGCGTTCAGGTTGTTGTCGCGCCGGCAATCGGTGGCGTAATTCTTTCGCAATGGATAGCGTTTCATCTTTCTAAAATTACCGGTCAAGAGATACTTGGTGTGTATGCCGAAAAAACAGATGATGGAAAGTTTTTTATTATAAAACGCGGTTATGACAAATTGGTGGCGGGAAAAAATGTTTTGGTGGCGGAAGATGTGCTTACAACCGGCAGTTCGGTAAAAAAAGTCGTGGAAGCCATTCGCGCTGTTGGCGGCAATATCGTTGGACTTGGCGCTCTTTGCAACCGCGGAAATGTTACGCGGCAAGATGTGGCCAATGTGCCCGAATTGATTGCTTTGATTAATATTAAACTTGATGTTTGGGAAGAAGCCGAATGTCCGCTTTGCGTTCAAGGCGTTCCTTTCAATTCCGATGTTGGCAAGGGTAAAGAATATCTTTGGCGACAAGTGCAAGAAAAAATTAAAAGGAGAAAATGATGGAATACCCGTATCTTCCAAAGGGCAGAACACTTATTCTTATTAATTCTGAAAACAGATTTATGCGCGAGGCGACGAAACTGCTTGGTAATTCCGGATGCGCGAAACAGGCGACCGGCGCCGCGGTGGTTAAGAACGGAAAGATTGTCGGCTGTTGCGGCGCTTGCGGAGGCAAGATCAAGATATAGATTTAACAGCTTCAAATGATGCTGTTTTTTATTATTTTATAAAGAAAACATGCCACCGAGTGTCACGCCGTATGACCGCCGCGTGCGGCAAAGTCCAAGGCGGGACACTTGGTGGCCCAAAGTCGTTTTTTCGAGTTTGGAGCGGGGTGGTCCTTTCGGTTTGTCCTAAAAATCGGGAAATGGTAAAATATATCCATATGGCAAAAATTGTTAAACCTTCAAAAAAGCGCGAAGATTTTTACAAATATCACGAGCCGGTGGATTTCCGTGATACCTGGAGAGTATTTAAAATAATGTCCGAGTTTGTGGAAGGGTATCAATTTCTTTCCGGTTTCCGGGGCGAGGTAGCGGTTTTCGGTTCGGCGCGCACCAATCCGCGGGACAAAAATTATAAAGCCGCGGTAGAGCTCGGCAAACTGCTCGGAAAAAACAAAAACACGGTAATTACTGGCGGGGGTCCGGGAATTATGGAAGCGGCAAACAGGGGCGCGTATGAAGCCGGCGGAGAATCCGTAGGATTAAATATCCAGCTTCCGCACGAACAGGTCTTAAATCCTTATGCCAAAAAATCTCTCGGTTTTCACTATTTTTTCACCCGCAAAGTAATGCTTACCACATCCGCGCAAGCATTCGCGTTTTTTCCCGGCGGTTTTGGAACAATGGATGAATTTTTTGAAGTTTTGGATTATATTGATTCAAAAAAAATGGACCAAGTGCCGGTTTTGGCTTATAATTCCGATTTTTGGGGAGAGCTTGAACAATTTTTGCGGGAATACGCTATGAAAAGAGTCCGGGCTTTGGACGAACACCACCTGCGCTTGTTCAAAATAATGGATACCCCTGAAGAAATGTTTAAGGAAATAAAAAAAACAAGCGAACGCCCGTATTTTTCCGATTTGTCCCCGCAACAGTTTTCCACAGGCGAAGCGGCAAATTGGAAAATTTTCAGAATTATGAGCGAACTTGTGGAAGGATTTGATTTTATTGACGGCATTAAAAATAACATTACTATTTTGGGCACAAATCATTTGGGACAAAACTCCGGATATTACGAACAGGCATACGAGCTTTCAAAAAAATTGGGAAAAAACGGGTATTCAATTTTAACCGGCGGGGGCTGGGGAATAATGGAAGCGGCAAACAAAGGCGCGAAGGAAGCGGGCGCGGATTCCATCGGGCTTTTGGTGCGGTGGAATCAAGAGTTCCGCAAAAACGATTATCTGACGAAATCAATAGCGTTTTCTTTTCCGTTTACGCGCAAACTTGTGATAACCGCGCCAACTCTCGGCTTTATTATTTTTCCGGGCGGATATGGAACAATGCATCAATTTTTTGAGCTTTTGGTTTTGGTGCAAACCAAGAAAATGGCGAAAATGCCTTTAATCCTTTTTGGAAAAGAATATTGGAAGCCCCTTATATCTTATATTAAAAAATATTTTTGCGAAAAATATAAAACAATAGAAAAAATCGACCTGAATTTGTTTTATATCGTGGATAAACCCGACGAAGCGGTTGATATTATAAAAAAATTTAAAAGAAGATAATGTGTATGGGAGGAAAAAATAACAAGAAAATTGATAAGCGGCTGAAGGAACTGGAAAAAATAATGAGCGACTATTATCGCAAACTCGGCAAATACGAGCTGGAGTATCAGAGTTTGGTTAATGAACTTGTCAAAAAGATGGCGGAGAAAAAATTGGAGAATATTAGGAAAAATATCAAATAAAAAATATGAAAAATCCTGAAGAAAAAATGAAGCGGGCGCGGAAAAATTCGGAAGAGAAAGAAGGATTGCCGCAGAAATTGTTCGAGGAAGAAGTTTTATCGTCCGAAAAATTGGCGGAACAGGGCAGGAAAGAAATAAAAAAATTTCAAGAAGCCGCCGGACAAATTAAAGAAAAGGGCGAGGCACGCGTGGAAAAAATCGCGGAAAATATCGGCATGTCTCCGGAATTGGTGGAAAAAGTTAAAAAAGAGATGGGTTTTGAAGGAAAAAAAGAAATAATTTTTGGAAAAATTAAAACGTCGGTTTCAGAAATTAACGAGCGTGTAAAAGATTTGTTTGGCAGTATCGACGTAGTTAAACTCAGCGAAAAAGATATTGAATTAATAGAAGAGCGCGAACCGTTCGCGCCGGCCGAAGAATACAAAAAAACGCAAAAAATTGTTGAAAGCGGCGCGAGCGTCGCGGAAAAAGAAAGCGCGCTCCATGAATATAGGAAAAAATTGATGGAACAAAAAGAAGAAACAGCGCAACTTCAAAATAATTTCCGTAAAATTATAGAAAAAAATCCCGATATTTCGGCCGAAGATTTAATGGAAAAAATGGAGCCGTATATGATTTCGTCGCGTCTCGCTGAAAAACAAAAAGAGATTTTTAAAGAACTCGCGACAGTATATCAAAAAAAACATCATGAAATAAAAAGCATCAGAGAGAAATATCCTGACGACAAGGAGCTGTTTAAAGCGTGTTTTGGGTTTGTGCCGAAAGGAAAAATCAAAGTTGCGCAAGACCCAGTATCTTTTTATTTTAAATGCGCGAATCCGGACGATTTTGTCGGAATTTATCGTCAAAAAAATATACCTATAAGTAAAGAAATGGAGGAAGACATAAAAAAAACTGCCAGAGGCGTGACCCCGCATTTTTCAAAAATAGAATCAATTAAAAAAAATGTCGCTTTGGAAAATTCCAGCATTGGTACAGATGAGACGCGCGACGAAACTCATAAACACGAAAAACAGCATATTTTTTATGATTTTTTCAGAGAAAATGAGGTAAAGATTAATATAAGAAAAGGTTTGGCGGAAAAAGAATGGAGCGCGGGCGAAAAAGAGCGCGCGATTTTAACATTTTTAAGAAATTTGCGTGAAGATTTGTTGAATACCATGACAAAAGATGAAATACTCGCGAATTTTATTAATAATGTAAGTTTTGCGAATATCAAAACGCGTTTAATGAATAAAAGTTATCATATTTCAAATGTATTTGAGAAACAGATAGAAAATAAGATTAAGAAAACACGGTTGCAAGAAATAGTTGGTGAGGAATTATTGGAAGAGATGAAAGATGCGGTTTTTCAAGAAGAATATGAAGATATTGTTGACAGAGGATTAAAAAGTTTATTTGATTTGAAGAAAAGCGATATGAGCAATGATAAAATTATAGAACTTTTAACTCCTGAACCGCTTGAACAGTGGCCCAATCTTGTTCGTCATTTAAAACAAGTGGAGAAGAGCAGATGATTGAAAAAAAAGCCGGTTTGCGCTATATTTAAAGAATTATGTTAAGTATTATCATCCCAACATACAATGAAGCCAAGTTTTTGCCGGTACTTTTGGAATCAATCAAAAAACAAACTTTTAAGGATTACGAAGTGATAGTTGCCGATGCTAATTCTACAGATAAAACCCGTGAAATCGCGGGTTTTTATGGTTGCAAGGTTGTGGATGGCGGAAGCCCGTCCGTGGGCCGGAACAGGGGCGCGGAAGCGGCAAAAGGGGATATTTTTTTGTTTTTAGACGCGGATGTGGCGTTAGAGCGGAGAGATTTTCTTAAAACCACGGTTTGGGAATTTCAAAAGAAGAATTTTGGTATAGCGACTTGTTATGTTATTCCAATGAGCGATAAAAAACTGGATAAGTATTTTCATAAGTTTTATAACGAATATACTAAAATTTTGAGACCGATTTTGCCTCACGCGCCGGGTTTTTGTATTTTTACCAAACGCGATGTCCACAAGCAAATTAACGGCTTTGACGAAAATATAAAGCTGGCGGAAGACCACGATTATGCTGCGCGGGCTTCAAAATGCGGAAAATTCGGCATTTTAAAATCCGCGCCTCTTTCTGTGTCTGTCCGCAGGTTTGAACGGGATGGTCGGTTTAGTATTGCCTGCAAGTATTTTTTGTGTGAAATTTATACAATTACAGGCAGGCGAGTGCGCAGCAATTTATTTAATTACACATTTGGGTATTCGGATAAAGACATAAAAAGATTATAAAACGGCTTATTTTAGCAATAGGAGTTTCGCGCCAGAATTTTACAGATTGAGAATAGTGTGTGTTGCGGGTCATTATTTTTTTGGCTAATTTAAGATTATTTTTACGGTCAAAATTGGTGGTGGGGTTGACAAATATCTAAAAGTGCGCTATAATTAATTTCAAGTCAAAAAGTTCTTTTTAGCTTTTAAAATCACAATAGAAAGGCGGGAGAGATGGGATGTGGACAGTGTCTGAGAAAGAGCGACTGTGTCTTGCGGCAGTTTATGGAGAGCACTATTCCGTTTATCAAGGATGTGCTTGAAAGCGGACTTTCCGCGTGGGAACTTGAGCATGCTCTTGGTCGCGTTCTGCGTGGCAACGGTGGTTCAGGGTCCCCGGGATTTGTTGAGGACGCAATTACCTTTGGAATGATGTCTCGCGACGAAATAGGGTATCTTATTGAGGGGTTTGTCAAAAATTCCAAGATGAAGAAGGAAATTACCATTGACGTCTTGTCTCAGTACTGCCGACATTATGTTGGTATGGAGAAGCGGTAGTTTGCGCCTGCCAAGAAGAAGTTCATTTATGAGCGGTTCCGATTCAGGGGCCGCTCAATTTATTTTCTAAACCTTTACACATCTTTAAAAACCTGGTAATATAAAACAAATCATTCATTGTTTGCTCCTGTAGTTCAACGCGGAGCTTGATATCCAAGCCCGCCTCCCTACTTACTTTTTTAACAAAATAATATCTATATATAGCGCTCCCGTAGTTCAACGGATAGAATGCGAGATTGCGGATCTCGTGATCCAAGCACACCCCCTCACTTTTAAATTTTTTTAATATATTTACAGGTATCTTTAGTTTTTGCTCCTGTAGTTCAACGGATAGAATGCGAGATTGCGGATCTCGTGATCCAAGTTCGATTCTTGGCGGGAGCAAAAAGTACGGATACTTCTATTAAAAAAGTGAGGGGGTGAAATTCTTGGCGGAAGCAAAAAGCGAGAGACACCAAAGGTCTTAATAAGGTTTTTAATTTATTTTACCGCAAGCGCTTGTTTTAAAATCATATAGATGTTATTATAAAAAAGTCGTGTCAAAAAGATGGCGCGCAACCTATTTTATTAAAAAGTTGCTTGAATAAAATCAAGGGCTTCCCATTGGGAAAAGGTCGCGAGTGGCAAATTAAACAGAAGAAAAAAATATGTCAGACGAATTGCAAAATGACGGCATGAATCCGTAGGTTCCTGCGGATGACAACATGCCGACACAACCATCTTCAGATGAACCGGTAAACGCGCCGTCAGAACAACCGGAAGAGCAACCGGCAGAACAACCGGCGGAAAATTCTCCGGAAGTTTCCACCGAAACTCCTATCGAAACACCGGTTGAACCGGAAGCGCCGGCGGAAGGTGAACAACCGCAAGCGTAATTATCAAAAATCGTCCCGAAATATCGGGGCGGTTTTGTTATTGAAAAAAACGTTGAGATGAAATACAATTTGATTATGTTAACTTTGGATACAAAAATTTCATCTTTGGGCAAGATAGGAAAAACGGCATCAAAATATCTGAAAAATCTTGATATTCTGACGATACGGGATATTATTTTTTATTATCCGGCGAGATATGATGATTTAAGCAAAATCGTGCCAATCGGGCAATTGGAGCCATGGACAACGGTAAGCGTGAAATGCAAAGTTGAATTAATCAAAAATAAACGAAGCCCAAAGAAGCATACAATGATAACCGAAGCCATAGTTTCCGACAGCACCGGAAAAATGAAAGTCGTGTGGTTTAATCAGGCATTTATCGGGAAAGTTTTGAAAAACGGCGACGAGATTTATCTTTCCGGAAAAGTTGATGAGGATTATTACGGCATTCAGATGATTGCGCCGGTTTATGAAAAAGTAATGAATTGCGCGCCGACGCACACTGCGCGCATTGTGCCTGTGTATTCTTTAACCGAAAAACTTTCGCAAAAACAAATTAGATTTTTAATTAAAATGTCGCTTCCGGCAGTGAATCAGATAATTGACCCGCTTCCATTGGGAATTAAACGAAAATATAATTTGCCGAATTTAACGGAAGCGCTTTGCGAAGCGCATTTTCCAACATCATTTGAAAAATTGGAATTGGCGCGGAGACGTTTGAAATTTGATGAGTTGTTTTTGCTTGCCTTGCGGAATGAGCTTACCCGTTTTGAATTGAAGAAAAATTCCGCGCCGACGATTCCTTTTCGCGAAACGGAAACGCGCGCGTTTGTGAATTCTTTGCCGTTCACTTTGACTAAGACGCAGAAAACATCCGCATGGGAAATTTTGAAGGACTTGGGAAAGGAAAATCCGATGAACCGCTTGCTTGACGGCGATGTGGGGAGCGGAAAAACAGTGGTGGCGGCGATCGCGATGTTTCAAGCTTTGCTTTCAGGGTACCAATCGGCGATTATGGCGCCGACCGAAATTTTGGCGCGCCAGCATTTTGAATCTTTGACAAAATTGTTTCCGGAAAATAAAGTTGGGCTTTTAACGAGCAATTTTGCGTATTTAAGCCCTCACGGGGAAATTTCAAAAAAAGAATTGCTTGAAGAAATTACGGTTGGCGGGGCGGAAATTGTTATTGGCACGCACGCGTTGATCCAAGAAACCGCGCGATTTAAAAAACTCGGGCTTGCGATTGTGGACGAACAACACCGTTTCGGCGTAGACCAGCGCGCGGCTCTAAAGAAAAGCGCCAATTTGGACGCTTCCAGGTCGTCTCCGCATTTTTTGACAATGACGGCAACTCCTATTCCGCGCACATTGGCGCTTTTGGCTTACGGCGATTTGGATATTTCGGTTATTAACGAACAGCCAAAAGACCGCCTGCCCATAATTACAAGAATAATCCGCGCGGAAAAACGCGCCGAGGCCTATAAATTTGTTTGCGAAGAAATAAAAAAGGGCAGGCAGGCGTTTGTGATTTGTCCGCTTATTGACCCATCCGATAAATTGGGAGTGAAATCGGTAAAAGAAGAATATGAAAAACTCCAGGAAGTTTTTCCGGAGTTTGCAATCGGTTTGATGCATGGAAAATTGAAGCCCGCGGAAAAAGAAAATATAATGGATGAGTTTTCCGCTAATAAAATAAATATTTTAGTATCTACTTCGGTTGTTGAGGTGGGCGTGAATGTGCCGAATGCCACTATTATGATAATAGAAGGCGCGGAACGTTTTGGTTTGGCGCAATTGCATCAATTTCGCGGGAGAATTGGGCGAGGGGTTTATCAATCGTATTGTTTTACGGTTCAGGAAAATTTTAGCCAGGTTTCCACCGAACGTTTGCGGGCTTTTGAGACCTGTAGAAACGGATTTTTGCTGGCGGAAAAAGATTTGGAACTCCGCGGGCATGGAGATATTTTGGGCACGCGCCAGTCCGGAAAAACCGATTTTCAGATTGCTGGACTTACGGATGTGGAGATAATGAAGCAGGCGCGCGACGCGGCGCAAGAACTCGTTTCCGTCAACCCCGCTTTGCTATCTTTCCCGCTTTTGAAAAATAAAGTGGAAGAATTTTCCGCGCGGGCGCATCTTGAATAATTCAGGTATAATATAAGTATGGGCAAGAAACAAAACTATTACAATATAATGAAAGATTTGGCGATTGTATTTTTAAGCGTGGTAATCGCCGTAATTTTGGTTAAAAGCCGGATAATTGCGGACATCTTGGTGTCAAGCGTTCAGTTTGAATTGCTTGGAAGTTTTATTGCCGGAATGTTTTTCACATCGATTTTTACCACCGCGCCGGCAACTGTAACGCTTGGAGAAATAGCGCGGGAAAATTCTCCATATTTGGTGGCGGCGCTTGGCGGTTTGGGGGCGGTGGTGGGGGATTTGGTGATATTTAGGTTTGTCCGTGATAGATTTGGTGAACACCTGAAAGACATAATAAAACAAAATGGCGGAAGCAAAAGATTAAAAAAGCTTATGAGGTTGAAATATTTTAAATGGTTTTCTTTCTTTGTTGGCGGGCTTATTATTGCGTCGCCTTTTCCTGACGAACTTGGAGTCGCGCTTATGGGATTTTCTAAAATGAAAATTTTGCCGTTTATGATTATGTCGTTCGTATTAAATTCACTGGGCATTTTGATAATCGGACTTGTGACAAAAGCATTATAACAAAAATCCGCCCGTTCGGGCGGATTTTTTATTTCTTTTTTTGTAAGTAATGAAACACGATTTCTTTGAAAATAGGAATAAAGGAGATGAAGATAATGGCAACAACAATCACGCCAAAGTTTTCTTTGACCCACGGAATATTTCCAAACAAAAATCCGCCAAAAATAAAAAGTCCGCACCAGACAGTCCCGCCAATGATATTATAAGCAATAAAAGTTTTATAAGGCATTTTTCCAATACCTGCCACAAATGGCGCAAAGGTGCGGATTACTGGCGCGAAACGCGCGATAATAATGGCTTTTTTTCCGTATTTTTCATAAAATTTTTGCGCGCGAATCAGATGTTCTTTGTGAAAAAAGAAAGATGATTCTTTGGTAAAAATTTTCGGACCAATATATTTTCCGATGTGATAATTTACAGTATCGCCCAAGATCGCGGCAAAAAGAACAATTAAAAAAAGAATTCCAACGTTAAACGAATCAATAGCCGCGAGCGCGCCGGCGGTAAAAAGCAAACTGTCGCCCGGCAAAAACGGCGTAACCACAATTCCTGTTTCCAAAAATATAATCAAAAATAGCAGCCCATAGGTCAGCGCCGAATATTGGTCCACAATCGCTTGCAGATATTTATCAAGATGTAAGAAGATTTCTATTATTTTGTAAGGCATGAGTTTTTATTTTATATAACGTTCGCGTGTATGCGATGTTTTGCGAGCGAAGCGAAGCAAAATATGGGTGGAGCGTAGCGGAACCGCATACACGCTGTTATCGGATGTAAATTATTTTCATTTTTCTATTTTTTCAATTATTCAAAGGCGAATTTTGATTCCATTTGGCGATGGGCGCAAGCCCGCCCGCCTTTGGCGGGAGGGGAATTAAAGGGGTGAATTGCGCCCTTACCAATCTCGTTGTTATGAATTGGCAATATAGTGGGTTGCTTTTCCTTTGCCGACAGGTTTGAGCATTTTTATTCTTTTGAGTTTTTGTACATGCATCTGAGCTGTGCGTTTGGGGCAT
>CAZGDX010000003.1:0-49634 GCA_964525225.1 uncultured Gammaproteobacteria bacterium | reverse complement strand
GAACGGGTCCCCTAAAGTTGATTTTTAAAATTTAAAATTCGCCACCATATATCCGACTCCAAGCGGACCTTCGTATGAAAGAATTTCCGGGGTGTAATTTATTTTTTCCATTAACCCCATTAACATTAAAATGCAATGGAAACCGCATTCTTTGGCTTCGTCTACAAATTCTTCGTTCAAGTTAAGAGTTCCAACCGCGTTTTTTGTGGATATAAGTTCTATTATTTTTTCATCAAATTCTTTGCCCTTGGGAGAGAATCCGGCCGGCGCGTCTGAAGTCAAACGATGGGATAAATCGCCGGAAGCAATTACGGCAATTCTTTTTCCATGGTTGACTACCACGTCTTTCAAACGTCCGCCAAAATCAAAATGCGTTTTATGGTCAAGCATTGATGGATATATCGGAATAATGGCTGTATTTTGCATATTTTTTGCCAGTAATTCCAACGGAATCGTGATTCCATGGTCCAGTTTCTCGTCGCTTGTCAGCGCCATCGGAACCTTTTTTACATAATGAACAGATTCCATTATTTCCTGAACGAGCATTATGTCGCTTTTGTATTCTTTTTTTGTTTCAAAATCCCCGAATTCTTCAAAATCGGCTTTATAAGTTGGAACTAGATTCATTGAAAAAGCATCCGGAAGATTTTTTCCATGAGGAGAAAAAATAATAATCGCATCCGGTTTCGTGGCTTCCAGATTGGCGCGAAGTTTTTCCAGCGCTTCCGCGGTCTTAGCGATTTTTTTTGCGTTTTTGTTATCCAATCTTGGAAGAAGAATTGGAGGATGGGGGACGATTGCGGAAAATACGAGCATAGTATCTAATGCAGAATTATGAATTTAGAATTATGAATTATTTTTTTAATTCTGAATTCAGCATTCCGCATTCTGAATTTTCTTAATTTGCTTCTGCCAGCTCTACGCTTGATGGTGTTTCCACATCTTCGCCAAGCGGGTGCAGATTAATTGTATTGTCATTTGTAGTGATGATATTTTTCCAGTTCCATCCCATTTCGTTGAAAACTTTTTCATTCGGTATCGGGCGGCGGGCGCCGTTTGAAATAACGTAAACTACCGGTGAAGAAGAACTTTTTACGAGCGCGCCTTCTTTGAATTTAACCGGGTCGCCGGTTGTGTATTTATCCAAATCGGCCGGAATGGTTGGAATAATTTTCATTTTCGAAAAGCGGTTTTTCAGAACTTCGCGCGATGGTATTGGATGCTTGATGCCGTTTTCCACGAAATACACGCCACCGGTTTTGGTATCTTGCATTAGTTTTCCTATCGGCAAAATCGTATTTTCGGTAATCGGCTCTTTTTCCGGATAAATCGTAATGTCTTCCCATCCGACTTTAATCACATCCTTCATTTTAAATTCCATTTTTTCAAATGCCTTCATTGAAGTGATGCCGCGGCGGACGCCATCCAAAATCAGATAAATCGCGCCAGTCGGGGATTTGAGCAATGTGTAATCGGGAAATTTAATTTCCGGACCTTCTTCAAAACGTTCTAAATCGCGTGGAGAAACTTCTATCAGATTGTCCGGGCTGTAGCTGGAAAATAAAATCGCGAGGGACTTAATTGGTTTGATTATTCCATCTTCCAGAAGCCAGACAGTATTTTCTTTCGGCAGTTTCAAAAGCGAGCCGTCCGGAAATTCTTTGCTGAACCACTTGTTCATTATTGTCCAAAAATTATAATTTCCGTGCCAGTGCGGAGTGTAGGAATAAAGCGCGGCAGTAGCAAGATTTTTCGGAGTTATGGTGTAGCCGTCAATGTTATAAGTTTTTCCGGGCTGTTTTAGTCCTTTTCCGTTATTGTTTAAAAACCAGCGAAACCATCCGGCCGCGTCGTCAACCTGTTTGGCAAAGCCCTTATGTTCGGCCACGGCATCAGGATTGCAAACGGAATAATCGTCGCACCGCGCGTAGCCGGTTGCCCAGTCCAGATTGTATTGAGTCGGACGCGGATTTTCCACTAAACTTTGTTCTTTTTGCAAAAGCGCCAGAATTACCCGCGGGCTGATAAGATATTGTTTTGCCGCGCGCCAAATAACTTCGGCCGCGGTGCGGATTGCGCCATCAACATCGTTAGCGTAATAATAAGCCAGATATGAATTTTTTTTCTGCAAAAAGGTTTGGATATTTACAATTGACATTGAATTCCAATCCGTAAGTTCGGCATCGGAAATAATTTGGTTTGCGTTAAAAGCGCTTGCCTTTAATGGTAAAAGCAGCGGCGCGCAAATTAAGCTAAATAATAATATTGATATTACTTTTTTCATACTTTTAGTTTAGCAGATATAATGTAAAACTTCTAATTTTAGTCATCCTGAACCGCAGTGAAGGATCTCATACAATGTTTGATTGATAAAACACGGTGTGAGATTCCTCGCTGTGGCTCGGAATGACGATGCGGAGTCGCGTTTATATAAATTCAACAGCTTCGTTTAGATTCTGTATATGATAAAGGAGAGGGGAGTCAATGGAAGATTTTGGCGCGAGTACTTGACTGAATCCCATTTTTTCCGCTTCTTTCAGACGTTTTTCAAGATGCGAGATGATGCGGATTTCGCCGGCAAGTCCAAGCTCTCCGCAAATAAGCAGATTAGGATTTATGGATTTATTTTTATAAGCGGAAATAATCGCCAGCGCCACAGCCAAGTCGGCTGCCGGTTCTTTGATTTTAAGCCCGCCGGCAACATTCAAGTGGATATCAACGTTATTCAGATAAATTCCCGCGCGTTTGGCGAGCACCGCGACAATCACCTGAAGCCGGTTTAAGTCAAATCCCGAAGCCCGGCGTTGCGGGTAGCCAAAATTGCTTCTGGATGTGAGCGCTTGCACTTCCACGAGAATCGGCCGGCTTCCTTCTATTATACAAGTAGTGGCTGTGCCGGGTTTTGGTTCGCGGGTTCCCATGAAAAGTTCTGAAGGATTTTTTACTTCGCAAAGTCCGTTTTCTTTCATTTCAAAAATTCCGATTTCATCTGTCCCGCCAAAGCGATTTTTGGGGGAGCGCAAAATCCGGCAAACTCCGTTTTTATCGCCTTCAAAATGAAGCACGGCGTCAACCATGTGTTCCAAGGTTTTCGGCCCGGCAATGTGTCCGTCTTTGGTAATGTGCCCGATAATAATGGTTGGAATATTTTTTGATTTTGCCGAGTCGGTGATTTTTGCCAGAGATACTTTAATTTGATTCATGCTTCCGGCCTCAGATGGGACTTCGTCGCAATGGATTGTCTGGATGGAATCCACAATCGCGAGGGCGGGGGAGAGTTCATCAATCGCGGCCGCCACCATTCCGGCTTCGGTATCGCCGAGATATTTCAGGTTTTTTACATCCAGATTCATCCGGTCAAAACGTAGTTTCAACTGCGATGCGGATTCTTCGCCGGAAACATAGAGAACTTCGTATTTCCCACCCAGTGGGAATCCCACTGGGTGGGAAATACTTAATGAGTGAGCCAGTTGGGCGACGAGAGTGGATTTGCCAACGCCCGGTTCGCCGGAAAGTAAAACAATTTCGCCCGGGACCAGTCCGCCTCCAAGAACTCTGTCCACTTCGCCAATGCCGGTTGAAATTCGTTTTACATCAGCCCCGTGGACGTCGGAAAAAGAGACGATTTTTGAAGAAACGGCTTTTCGCAAATTATCGGAAATTCCTTTTTGTTTTATTTCTGAAGATGTTTCCGCGATTTGTTCTTTAAGTCCGCCCCAAGTGTCGCAATTCAAACATTTGCCGGACCACTTCAAAGATTTGCCCCCGCACTTTTCGCAGATATAAATTGTTTTTATTTTGTTTATCATTTTTTTGCAAATAAAACAGCAAGCGGTTTTTTCCTCCTTGCTGTTTTTGATTTTAGTTTATTGCGGGCGGGTTATTCTTGTGATTATCGGAGCTGAACCGCCGCTACACGTGCTTTTGAGGCAGGTAATTGAAGTTCTTGTCGGATTTCCCCAAGAGCTTTGAATAATTGTCGCGCGACCATTGGTTCCTTCCCAGCCGAGAAATGTTACCGAATGCGAGGAACCATAACTGCTATTGCCATTATAAATTACCACTTCGTCCCCGGCTTGTAATTGGTTTGCCCATGCATCTGGCCATCCTCCCGATCCTAGTTCATTATTGAATCTTTCCCTAACTGTTCTTTTTGCCTGGTCCGCATTACTTGTGCATCCGCCGGATGCATTGCAACATGCTGGCGGATTTGAATTTCCGCACTCGCTGGCTCCTGAACAGCAGGCAATCGTTCTCGCCCAGTTTAATTGGGTTTGATTTATGCCTACTACGGTTCGCCTGTTGATACATGCGCCTCTTTCTCTGGGATTATTATAGCATTGCAATCCGGCTTCTGTGCCTTCTAGAGCGGTTGTTGAAATTACCGCTGTTGTTTTTCCGCATGACCCGAATTGTATGCCGCATCTTACTGCCGCTTCGCCGACTTGCGCAATTTTTTCCGCATTGGTCGTTCCTGTTATTACGGGAACTATTGCGCGTATAAATTCTATGCTTCGTTGACTCACTTGTATTGGTCCGCTGTCTGTATTATTAAGCACAACAGGACATTCTGAGTAGGTTGATGTGAAAGGAGTGTTTGTGGTATTTTCATCGTTTGTTCCAGATGATGCTCCGGCAGTTCCTGTATCTGAAGTCGTTGTAAGCAACTCGCCAAAATCCATTTCCTCTCTTTTTATCACATCCAGCCGTATACTCTTAAAACTCGTTAGTTCCGGATTTATAGTATAGAGAATTAAATACGCGCCAAAAGTTAGAAACAGTCCAATCAGCGAATTTGTCATTCTTTTTGTGGCTTTGGCGATTTTTCCTTTGTCGCCATGCGCTACAACATATTGAAAGCCGGCAACAATGAACATAAAGGAAGCCAATCCGCCGGCAATCGCCAGCACGAAACTGTAGATTGCATTCACGTATTCGCCAATCCAGGGGATACTGATGCTCTTGCTTTCACCGTCAACTTCCACTTTTACTTGCGAAAATCCGACAAAGCCGGGAATTGGCAAAGAAATATTTGGCGCTTGCGGTTCCGGCGCGTCAATTGCAAATACAGGAGAAATTAAAATAAAACAAAAAACAATTACCGTGATAATGCAAATTATTTTTTTAGAGATTTGAGATTTCATTTATATTTTACTGCGGGTTAATTTTAACTTTCGGGGGACGGGGCCCCGCGGGGGACCCGTCCCCAATTACAACATCGGTGTGGATTCCCGCCTCCTGCCCGCAACGCCAGCAAGCTGTCTTGCGTGGCGGGCGCGGTCGCGGGAATGACAATATTATTTTATGTAAGATTCCAGCTCTTCGTAAGTAACCGCGCCGTCTATTTTTATTATATCATTTATAAAAAGATATGGCGTGCCGGAAATTTTAAGCGCCTTTCCTTCATCAAAATCCGTTTTCACGAGCGAAAGAGTTTCTTCGGCGGAAATACAGGTTATGAAATTTGCGCGGTTTAACCCGGCATTATCCGCAAGTTTCAGAAGTATTCCGGATGAGTTTTTTGCGCTTAAAGCGCTTTGATTTTCAAATAACAAATCGTGGAATTTCCAGAATTTTCCTTCTTTTTGCGCGCATCTTGCCGCATAAGCCAAGGTGTCGGCGTTCGGATGAAGTTTGGTATTCGGAAAATCTTTCCAAATTATTCTCACATCTTTCGGGTAATCCGCGGCGATTTTCGCGATTGTTTTGGAAGTTGATTTTGAGATTGAACATAAAAAGTCGCCAAAAACAATTATTTGCAGTTTTGCGTTTTCCGGGCCGTAAGAAGGGCTTGCGGAATTTGTGGTTGGTTTTGTCAAAACGGTTTTATTTTGATTGTCCGGATTTTCAAACATCGGCAAAAATGCCGCCGCGCCGAAAATGGCGAGGGTGGCGAGGGACAGAATAATAATGGGTATTAAAAATAGATAGAATTTTTTTGAAGACACATTGTAATTAATTTTCAATTATCAATTTTAATTCAAGATTAAAATCCGAAGGTTAAAGTTTAAAACAAAGTTTTGAAAATTTAAACTTATACATTCGAGCTTAATTTAAAATTCGGATTTTTACTTAAGTTGTATTTTTTCAATCGCTCCTGTATTGGCGTTGGTAAAAAATATAAATTGTTCATCCGCTGAAACCATAAGGTCTTTTGCGGTATATTGTCCTGACGGAATCGCCAGAAGAGTTTTTAATCCGGTGCGAATGTCAATTCTGTAAAACACATCGGAAATTTTATTCGCAAGTTTTGGCTGGAATCCGATTCCGCGGTCCATTGTTTGCGGCACGGCGCAATATAGCGTGAAATCATCGAAAAACGCGCATTTATCGGTCCATGTGTTTAATCCCAAATTCCGCCTGTTGGTGCCAATATTGTCTCCGGCCGCGTCTGTTATCCAGATTACCGGTTTGTATTCAGAATCGGAATTATAGACGCTATAGAGCAGGCGTTCTCCGCCTGTTGACCATTTTCCTTCAAAACCCAGTCCATTAACGCGGAGCGCTTTAAAATTTTCGCCGTTTAAACCGAGCAAAAGAATATCTTGTCTTGAAAAGCCCTGCGCTTCGCCAGTTGAAGAAAATGCCACGACTTGTCCGGTTGGAGAATAGGCAATTTGGACTTTGTTGGCGTTGTTTCCCAAAAGTTCAATCGGTTGAGTGCCTGTGCCGTCGGAATTTACAGTGACAAGCCAGCGGTTGTCCGGGTCTTCATCCATGCTTTTGGCGGCGATTTTTTCACTATCCGGAGAAAATTCAAATTCTTCCCAATGTTTTGGCAGAGTTATTTGTTTCTCGCTTGCAAAATCATAAATAATATTTGAACCATCCGGATATTCAAGAACGGCTTTCGCGGAATCTGGCGACCATGAAACATCTTCAACATTATAAAAAGTTTTATTGCCGATTTGGGTTATGTCTCCGGCTGGAGTGAGACGATAAAATTTTCCGTCGGCTTTGTTATAAAAACTCATCGTTCGTCCGTTGTCGGACATTGTTGCTCCAAGAATATTGCCGTCGGTTAATGTGCTGACATAGGTTAGCCCGCCTTTGGCGATAAGCGATACCCCAGCTGGAATTTCGGCTTCCGCGGGTTTAGGTTTCGCTCCGCCGGCGCCAGGTAAGCCGGATGGCGGTATATATTCTTCGTATTCTTCAACGATTTCTTCGGCAGGAGCAGGACGGAAAAAGAAGTAATAAATGCCGTAGCCCGCGCCCGCGGCAAAGGCAATGAACAGAATAATTAAAAGAATTTTTTTGAGAGGAAACATATTATAAAAGAAAAATACAAAATTATTAATAAAATTTATTTTTAAAATTAACGCAACATATTTACTATTTCTTGTCCAGCCGCTCCGATTAACGCTACAGCATCGGCGGGATGCGTGGCAAACCAGGCAATAAGCGCTATTTGGGCTAAAAGTAAAAGTATCGCAAAAAGTATCAGTCCGTCTATCACAAAAAGAACTATAATTTCCGCTATTTCCATCAAGGTCTCCGAAACCCCTCCGCCCACCTTGTTTAATGACGCGGATTTTTCGCCAAAATTTAACGCGTCTTCTTCGCCAAATTTGCAAAAATATCTGTTTTTGACCAAATACGCCATTATAAAATGAAAATTTATATAAAGAAAAGTAAGACCGCAGGAGTCAATCAGATTAAGCCACGATAAACGTAGCGCTTTTTTAAAAATTTCTTGTCCGACAATTTCAGTTGCTTGACTTAGGGCTTCTTTGATGGAACCGACATTCATTTTGGATATGTCTTCCGCCGCTTCCAGATTGATATTTGGGTCTGTTTCCGCGTTTAAATTCTGATTTTGAATAGGCAAAGAATCGGCAACAGCATCCGCTTGCCGGTTATTGTCAAATTCCCGCGCCCATTTTTGTTCGTTGGGTATTTGGAGCGGGGCAGTTGGTTTGATTGTCGTCGTTCCTCCTTGAGCCATAACGTAATTTCAGATTTCAAATTTCAAAATTATTCTTAATTATACAATTTGCAATCTGCAATTTGAAATTTGCAATTTATACTGCCATTTTTTTAAGTTCCGCGATTCTGTCCTGAATTGGCGGGTGGGTTGAAAAAATATTTGAGAGTTTTTTCTTTCCGAAAGGGTTTGAAATATATAAATGCGCCGTGGCGGCGCTTGCTGATTTCATGGGTTTATTTTCCATTGATATTTTTTCAAGCGCCTTAGCCAAGCCCTCCGGATATCTGGTTAGAAGCGCGGCCGAAGCATCTGCTAAATATTCACGCCTTCGCGAAATCGCAAGTTTTATAAGTTCGGCAAAAATAGGGGAAAGTAGCATCAAAACAATTCCGGCAATAGCAATAAACGCGCCTAGATTTCCGTTTTCGCGGTCATCGTTTCGGCGGAAGAAACTGAGATGGAAAATCCAATCGGCCATTAAGACAATCACCCCGACTAAAACTATCACAACAGTCATTAAACGGATATCATAATTTTTTATGTGGGAAAGTTCGTGGGCGATTACGCCTTCCAATTCTTCATTTTCAAGTTTTTGAATTGCTCCTTGAGTGACGGCGATGGAAGCATGTTGCGGGTCACGTCCGGTGGCGAACGCGTTAATCGCCATGTCGGAAATAATATAAATTTTCGGTGTTGGCATTCCGGAAGCAATGCATAAATTTTCAACCACCCGATAAAGATAAGGATTGTCGGTTTTTTTTATTTCTTTCGCGCCGGAAGACGCGAGCGCCACTTTATCGCCGGCATAATATGAAAAGAAGGTCATTCCAAAAGAAATTATCGCCGCGATAATCAATCCCGTATATCCGCCTCCGTTTATCTGTCCGAAAACATAGCCGAGCGCAAGAATTATCGCGATAAAAATAATCATCAGTATGGTTGTCCGGCGTTTGTTGGAAGTAATCTGGTTATACATTTTTTAGAATTTTACTTGCGGAGTTTCTCGTTCCGCGCCGTTTGCTATTTCAAAAAATTCTTTTTTTTTAAAACCAAACGGTCCGGCAATCAGATTAGTCGGAAATACTTGGAGCATTGTGTTGTAATCGCGGACATTGGCATTGTAGAATCTGCGCGCCGCCTGGATTTTATTTTCAGTATCGGAAAGTTCATCCTGCAAAGCTAAAAAATTTTGCGACGCTTTCAAATCCGGATATGATTCGGCGACCGCGAAAAGAGATTTTAAAGTTCCCATAAGCGCGTTTTCCGCCTTAGCGTGTTCTTCCGGCGATTTCGCGTCCATGGCTGTTGAGCGGGCTTTGGTTACGCGTTCAAAAACGCCGGATTCGTGTTTGGCGTAGGACTTGACTGTTTCCACTAAATTGGGAATCAAGTCATATCTTCTTTTAAGCTGGACATCAATATCCGACCAGGATTCATTGGTCCGGTTTTTGTTGGTAATTAAGCCGTTGTAAGTCAGCGCGAGCCAAAGAGCGATTACTCCTATTCCTCCTAAAACTATGTAGACGATAATGATGGATGACATATTTTTAGAAATTAGTTCTTTATTATTAAATTATAAATCAAAAAGCTGGATTTGTAAAATCGCAGGTATTAGTGATAAGATAAAAAATAGCGAATTAAGAATTAGTAAAATCTTTATGGATTCAAAAATTTTTAAAGCATACGATATCAGGGGGTTGTATCCGGAGGAATTTAATGAGGACACCGCTTATAAAGTCGGTCGGGCGATGGTGGTTTTTACGGAAGCGAAAAGAGTGGTAATCGGGCGGGATATGCGCGAGTCCTCGGATTCTATTTTTGAAGCCGTGACCAACGGAGTAATGGACCAGGGCGCGGATGTTATAAATATAGGAAAATGCACCACGCCAATGCTTGATTTCGCGGTCGGAAATTTTGAACCGAACGATGCCGGCATTATGATAACCGCTTCGCATAATCCGAAAGAATATAATGGACTAAAATTGGTAAAATCCGACGCTTCTTCTATTGGCATCGGAATCGGAATGGAAGAAATCCGCGATATGGTTACCCGCGACAATTTTCCAAATCCGGCAAGCGGAAAAAAGGGAGAGATGGGCGATGTTGATATTTTAGAAGATTATATTAAAAAGATTTATGAATTTGTTGATGTTAAAAAAATCGCGTCTTTGAAAATCGCGGTTGACGGCGGAAACGGAATGATCGGCGTGCCGCTTAAAAGAATTTTGAAGGACTTGCCTTGTAAGACAGTGGAGTTGTTTTTGGAACCGGATGGAAATTTTCCAAACCACCATCCGAATCCTTCGGAAGAAAAAAATTTGGAGGACTTGAAAAAAGCGGTTCTTCTGAACGAATGCGATTTGGGAATTGCTTTTGATGGCGACGGCGACCGGTGCAGGTTTATTGATGAAAAAGGAAATTCGTTGCGCGGAGATATTGTCACGGTAATCCTGGCGCGCGAATTTTTGAAAAAATATCCCGAACGCGCTGTTGTTTACGATTTGATTTCAAGCTGGATAGTAGATGAAGAAATTAAAAAAGCCGGAGGACGGCCGGTTTCATCCCGTGTCGGTCATTCTTACATAAAAGCCGCGCTGAAAAAAGAAAATGCAATTTTTGGCGGAGAAATGTCCGGACATTTTTACCATAATTGTTTGTTTGGCGCCGAAAGCGCGATTTTTACCATGCTTTTATTTTTGGAAATGCTGTCCGCGGAAGGAAAAAAAGTGAGTGAAATCGCCGGACCGCTTTTCAAATACTGGCATACCGGAGAAATCAATTTCAAAGTTCAGGACAAAGAAGCAAAAATGCAGGAGATTGAGCAAAGATATTCGGAAGGGGCGAAGTCGGTTTCCCGCGAAGACGGCATTAAAATAGAATTTGAGGATTGGTGGTTTAATGTCCGTCCGTCAAATACCGAGCCGTTGTTGCGTTTGAATCTGGAAGCGAAGACGAAAGAAATGATGGAAACTAAAAAAGAAGAATTGGTGAGAATACTTGAAAATTAAAAAAAGGTACTAGACTTCCACAAATCTATATCACGAATACGCACGAATCGGAAAGGCGTTTATTAGTGCGAATTAGTGGCAGAAATTAGTGGAAGTTTTGTTCAATTTAAAATATTATGATAGGAATTTTTGATTCCGGTTTGGGCGGGCTTACTGTGGCGCGGGAAATTATGAAATTGCTGCCGGATTATCCGGTAGTGTATTTCGGCGACACTGCGCGCGCTCCTTATGGCGGAAAAAGCGAAGAAACAATAAAAAGATACGCGCTTGAAGACGCGGAATTTTTGATTTCCAAGGGCGCAAAAATTTTAGTGGTTGCCTGCAATACTGTTTCGTCGGTGGCGATTGACGCGCTAAAAGAAAAATATGAAATTCCTGTTTTTGAAGTGATAACTCCGGCGGCGAAAAAAGCCGCGGAAACGACATTTGGACGCGTTGGAGTCATCGGCACGCGAGCTACGGTTTCAAGCGGGGTTTACGAGAAAAAAATCAAAGAATCCGGCAGTGAAAAAATTAAAATCATTTCCGTGGCCTGTCCGCTTTTGGTTCCGCTTGTTGAGGAAAATTGGCTTGACCGGCCGGAAACAAAATCCGTTGTTCGCAAGTATCTTCAACCCTTGAAATCCGCGCAAATTGATACTTTGATTTTAGGGTGCACTCATTATCCGTTTTTGAAAAATACAATTCAGACAAAAATCGGCCGGAGGATAAAGATTATTGATTCGGCAGAAGAAATCGCCAGAGAAATTGAAAATTATTGTAGGGGACGGATATATCCGTCCCAAACGGCGGAAAACCGTTTCTTCGCTTCCGATATCACCCCATATTTTGAAAATCTGGCGTCAAAGTGGCTTGGGAAAAATGTAAAAATAGAGAAAGTTTCGATGTAAGATTGACAAGCTGTCAGTTTTCTGATACTCTTGTTAAAATAGTTCATTAAAAATAAAAGGGCAGAAAAATGCAAAAAACCGGTTTGTATGCGAAAGCGGTGTTTGTTAATTGGGATAACGCAAGAGAAGTTGCAGATTGTATGAAAGAAATGTTTGAGATGTGGTTTGAACAAGAATCGGGAAATGAAAAAGTTTATTTAAGCCATCAATTTATTATCGTTCCCTCGCATTCAGATGACAAAATAATGATTGTTTTGTCGCTCACTTATTCTTATTGAAACAGTTTTAAAAAATAAAAAAAGACCCGCCGTCGCCATGTATATGGCGGGCGAGGAAGGGAAAGAAAAATGGCAAAGAAAACGCAGAAAGTGTTTTTTTATCATGGATAGCGAAGGCGATTTGCTGGGCGTTGTTTTGGCAACAAGCTGGAAAGCGTTTGAAAAGAAATGCAAGAAAGCCGGATTTAAGATTGTGGAGC
The DNA here is from genome assembly GCA_964525225.1 of uncultured Gammaproteobacteria bacterium. GTDB lineage: Bacteria > Patescibacteriota > Patescibacteriia > DYHP01 > DYHP01 > CAZGDX01. Next base: position 37,328 of record CAZGDX010000003.1, on the reverse strand, counting down.
GGGAATGTTGCGGCCAATGCGATTGCGGTGATGGCCAATGCGATTGCCACAATGAAAAGATGGACTTAATCCATATCCCCAGAGAAATGTTTGCGCCGGTTTCCGATGCAGAGAAGAAACTTCTTGAAATTCCTGTTTGGATGGAGTTTATGAAAGTCGATTTTTGTGGTCAGTCCGTGTTTGTTGACATAGAGGGAGTGGAAAAGAACGATGGCTGGATTTTTCAGTTTATCGAGAAAGATGCTCTTTCGTTCTGATGAACCACGAATCCGCTCGCGCGACGCGCTGGGCGGTTTTTTTATGTCCTTGATTTTATTGATAAAATTTTTTTTAAATGCTAAACTTAATAAAGTATAACTCTTATATAGATATTATATGTTTCTAACATTGGTCGTTTTTATATTCATACTCGGGCTTTTGGTTTTTGTCCATGAATTCGGGCATTTTATTGTTGCCATAAAAAACGGCGTTAAAGCCGAAGAATTTGGTTTTGGATTTCCTCCGCGGGCCATTGGTGTTGTTAAAACCGAAGATGGATGGAAAATTGTTTGGCGCGCCAAGCCGACAGATAAGAATTTTAAAAACACGATTTACTCTCTGAATTGGATTCCGCTTGGCGGGTTTGTAAAAATAAAAGGCGAGATGGGCGAGGACGCGACCGATTCTGACAGTTTTGTCCGCAAAAAAATCTGGCAAAGAATGTTGATAATTTCCGCGGGCGTGGCGATGAATATTGTCACCGCCGCGGTTTTTCTTTCAATCGGTTTTGGAATCGGAATGCCGCAAGTGCTGGATGATAATGTTTCGCGATTCGCCCGCGTCCGCGACGCCGAAATTCAAATTGTAAATGTGATGGCCGGAACTCCTGCGGAAAAAGCCGGAATCGCGTACGGAGATATCATAGTTTCAATTGATGGAAAAGATTTTGAAAAAATGTCAGACCTTGGCGGATATGTCGGCGGGAAAGAAGGAGTGGTTACAAAAATGCAAATAAAACGGGGCGAGGATATTTTGGAAAAAGAAATAATTCCGCAAAGAATTGAAGAATATAATGTTACGGGCTATGGAATCGGAATGGTGCGCGTCGGCGTGGTTTCGTATCCTTGGTATATCGCGCCGTGGGAAGGGTTGAAAGAGACATTGTTTTACATAAAAGAAATTTCGCGCGCCTTCGGCTTGCTTTTGAAGGACTTGGTGATGGGCGATAAAATATCAGTGGATTTGTCCGGACCTGTCGGCATTGCGGTTTTAACCGGAAAGGTAGCGCGTCTCGGGATAATTTATCTTTTGCAATTCGTGGCGCTTCTTTCGGTGAATCTGGCGATTATAAATTTTTTGCCGTTTCCGGCGCTTGATGGCGGGCGGCTGCTATTCTTGGTGATTGAATGGTTCCGCGGGAAGCCGGTGAATCAGAGAATTGAAAACATAATTCATAATGTTGGTTTCACATTGCTTTTGATTTTTATTGTTTTAATCACTTACCGCGATTTTACAAAATTCGGGGGGCGTATTTTAGAAGCGCTAAAAACATCTATTGGAATATAACCGTCGCGCCACCGAGGTATCCTGAAGTTGAGATAAATAAGTCATTTCAGTGTTGAGATGGCTTATTTTAGTTAGAATTAGCTTGTATCAAAGGGCACCTTTGCCATTCTGGAATATCCTATTTTAGCCAAAATTAGCTAGCATCTACTCGACAAATTGTCTAAAATGTGCTAACTTCTAAGCTAGAAAAGAACGTTAAAAATGCTGGCCCCGAAGGGGAGCCTCCCGAAAGGGAACCTGTGGTTTTGGCTTTTTCCGGTCTTATTTTGCGCTTTTTGAGCATAAAATAAGGCCGGAAAGGTTCCGGCTAAACTGGCAAGCCTATAATCCCGCATGGTGCGGGATAAAAGGCGAGCCGAAAGAGAGGGAAAGATGAGCAAGAGAAGCAAGGATGAACTCGGGTTGATGGATGATGTGTGGGATGTAATGCTTGCTTTCGTGACTTTGCTTCAGAAAGCGATTCGCGAGCTTGGTGGAACGTTTGAAAACGTCCGTCGGCTGACCACACCCGAAGGCGCGGAAACCGTGAAGGCGATCGCTGCCCTCATCGTGAGTGGCAGCATCAAGACCCTCGGCGACACCTACCGTATCACCGTGGACTACAGCCTCTCTCTCGCCGAGATGATCGCGGCCGGGAAGTACAATTACAAGAACAACGACATCAACGAGAAGAACTTCCCGATCAACCGTCCGGCACCAGAAACGCAGACCGATAAAGGTCCATATCGCACGCCGGAACAAGTCGTTGACGGTGTCATTGAGGTCATCCTCGTCCACTTGAACAAGGTGGTAAGTACGGCTGACTTTCTCCGGTACTGTGAGGAAAACAGCCTCCGTCCGGGAACCCTGCCCGAGCTTCTCGCTCTGGCCGTGGCGCATCCTGAGCTTCAGAGGCAGTTCCCGATTGTCGCTCTCGGCTCGGTGTGGGTGAATCCCGTTGGCGGTGCATACTCGCCCTATCTCAGCAGCTGGTTCGACACGCGCGAGTTGGATCTGTTTTTGCACGACTTCGACTGGGCTGACAGCTGCCGGTTCCTCGCCGTTGGCAAGTAAGCTCTTGGACCCTCGGTTGATTGGCTCTTGGCTCGCGCCAAGAGCATCAATCCCACACGATTTCGGTCGTGTGGGATTTTTTATTTGCCAAAATATTAAAAATGCTGTTAAAATAAAGTAAGATTTAAGGAATGAAGTTTCTATCATTGTTGTCATTCCGAGCCACAGCGAGGAATCTCATACCAAGCAAGAATTGTGTGAGATCCCTCATTTTATTCGGGATGACTTTATCGTTATGAAAAAACCAAACTTGGAAAAATTAAAACAAGACGCGGAAGCGTTGATAAGTAAGGCGGAAGATTTAAAGATTTTGGAAAATTTGGAAATTAAATTTTTAGGGAGAAAAGACGGGGAAATCACCAAAATTATGCGCTCGCTCGCGGATATGAAACTGGAAGAAAAAAAGAAACTGGGTCCGGCCGCCAACGAAGTGAAGAAAAAAATTGAAAGTTTAATTTTACAAAAGCGGAATGAATTGCTCGGCAAATCACGCCCGCAGTTTGATTACACTTTGCCGCCCAAAGAGTTGGAAATGGGACACTTGCACCCGATAACGCAATTTATGAAAAAAGTGAGCGATGTTTTTATTTCAATGGGATTTGAAATTGTTGACGGACCGGAAGTGGAAACTGACTGGTATAATTTTGACGCTTTAAATATCCCGAAAGATCATCCGGCGCGCGATATGTGGGATACTTTTTACATAAAAAATAGAAAGGACTTAGTGCTTCGCACCCATACATCGCCGGTGCAAATCCGCGCCATGGAAAAGCGAAAACCTCCGGTTCGCCTAATATGTCCCGGGCGGGTTTTCAGGCATGAAGCCACGGACGCGGGGCATGAAACAAATTTTTATCAATGCGAAGGATTGGTAATTGGAGAAAATGTAAGTATGGCAAATTTAATTTCAACGCTTAGAGTTTTTATCAAAAAAGTATTTGGAGAAAAAGCGGAAATCCGCGTGCGTCCGAGTTTTTTTCCTTTTGTGGAACCGGGCATTGAAGTTGATATGAGTTGCCGGCTTTGCGGCGGAAAAGGTTGCAGCGCCTGCAAACAAACCGACTGGGTGGAAGTGCTTGGCGCCGGCATGGTGCATCCGGTGGTTTTGAAGAATATGGGAGTTGACTACAAAAAGTATTCGGGCTTCGCGTTTGGACTCGGCATAGATCGTTTTATGATGCTTTATTACGGCGTGAATGACGCGCGTCTGTCTTACGGAGGAGACGTGAGGTTTGTGAAGCAGTTTTAATCTAAATATAAGGAACAAAACTTCCACAAATCTGTATCACTAATTCGCACTAATTATTCGTGAGCATTAGTGGCAGAAATTAGTGGAAGTCTAGTACATTTTTTACAAGTTATGTTATTACCCATCAATTGGCTAAAAGATTACACAAACATTAAATTATCCACGGAAAAATTGGCGGATATTTTGCGGTTGAAAAGTTTTGAAGTGGAATCCATTTCCGCCGGAGGCCCGAAAGTCCCGGGCGTGATTGTTGCGGAAGTTTTGGAAGTCAAAAAACATCCGAACGCGGATAAATTAAAATTAACAAGATTATCCGATGGAAAACGGGAATATAAAGTTGTCTGTGGCGCGCCTAATGTTGAAGTTGGGCAACGTGTGCCACTTGCGGTTGAAGGCGCAAAATTGCCAAATGGAATGGAAATAATAAAACGCGAAGTAAGAGGCGAGGTTTCCGAAGGAATGATTTGCGCGGCCGATGAACTTGGAATTGGCACGGATCATTCCGGAATTTTAGTGTTGCCGAAAAACGCCAAGCTCGGCGATGATGCCGATCAATATTTTGATAATGACGGTGGACCGGTTATAGAATTTAAAATTACTCCGGACCGCGCGGATTGTCTTTCAATTTTAGGATTGGCGCGGGAGGTCTCGGCGTTAACCGGAAGCGGTCTGAAATTGCCGGAAATGAAACCAAAGGAATCCAAAATTCACGCCACAGACGCGGTAAGCATTCAGATTTTGGATAAGGACTTATGCCCGCAATATTTTGCCCGCGTTATAAAAAATGTAAAAGTGGGAGAATCGTCAAAGTGGATGCAAGAACGGCTGAAGGCGGTCGGCCTCCGGCCGATAAATAATGTTGTTGATATTACCAATTTTGTTTTGTTTGAATTCGGCCAGCCATTGCACGCATTTGATGCGGCAAAAGTAGCTGGCGCAAAATTCAAGAAACTTTTTGTCAGAAAAGCAAAGAAAGGTGAGAAAATTTTGGCGCTTGATGGGAAGATTTATGAGCTTGATTCCGATATTGCGGTGATTGCCGATACGAAAAATCCGTTGGCCATTGCCGGAATTATGGGCGGGGAGGACCCCGCGGTAAAAGAAAATACTACGGATATAATTTTGGAAGCCGCGGTTTTCGATCCGTCGCGGATAAGAAAAGCGGCGCGGAAGCTTGGGCTTCGGAGCGACAGCTCTTCGCAATTTGAAAAAGGATTTGACCCGGCGGTAACGGAAGCCGCGTTAAACCGCGCCGCGCTTCTGGTACAGGAAATTTGCGGCGGAGAAGTTTTGAAAGGTAGCGTTTCTCCGGCAATAATTAAAAGCAAAAAGAAAAGTGTGATTTTGCCGGTTGCTTATCTGAATAAAATGATCGGTATGGAAATTCCGCGCGCGAAAGTAAAGTCAATTCTTTTGTCGCATGGTTTTATTGTGAAAGAAAAAGGAAAGGACTTGGAAGTTGAAATTCCGTCTTGGAGGCGCGATGTTAATCGCGAAGCGGATTTGGTGGAAGAGGTGGCGCGCGTGTACGGATACAACGAATTGCCGGAAAAATATCTGGAAGCCGAGCTTGTTCCGCCGGCGGAAAATTTGAAACATAATTGGGAAAATAAAATTCGTGAATTGCTCGTTCGCGCCGGATTTAATGAAATTTACAATTATTCTTTTTACGGCGATAAAGAAATTTCCATTTTGAATCTGAAAGCCGAAGGCCATCTGGAACTTGAAAATCCAATGAATCCGGACCAGAAATATATGCGCGTTTCTCTTTTGCCGTTAATGTTTAAATCCGTGTCGGAAAACGCGCGCCGGTTTGACGAAATAAAAATGTTTGAAATCGGCAGGGTATTTTTGCCTAAAGGCGCGGGAATGCCGGAAGAAGAATTGCGCGTCGGGGCGGTAATTTCTTCAAAACTTTTGGATGACGCGAGTTTGTATCGCGAGCTTTTGGGCGCGAAAAAAATGATTTTGGAAAATTTGGGCGCGGAAAGGGGGGTGGAAACGCAAATCGGGATTTTTAGCGAATTTGAAAAAGAGCAGTGGAAATTAAAATCAGGTCTGGTTTATTTTGAAATGAATCTGGAAAAATTGATGCAAGTGGCTGGCGGGGAAAAGAAATATGCGCCGGTATCCGCGTATCCGGAAGTGGCGCGCGACTTGTCTGTAATAATCCCGGAAGATAAAAATTGGGAAGAAATTGAAGAAACGGTAAGAAAATCAGCGGGAAATATTTTGAATTCCGTTGAACTTTTTGACCTGTACCGCGGCAAGGGCGTTGAATCCGGGCGCAAGAGCGTGGCCTTCCATTTGATATTTTCTTCAAATGAACGAACTTTAACTTCCGAGGAAGTTGACGGCGCGATGGGCGCGGTTGTAAAAAATCTTGAGAACAAACTTGATGCCAAATTGCGTTCTTAGTGGTATAATATAAACATAAGTCTTATAAAAAAGAAATTATGTTTAATACTTCGCAAGATATTTTATATTTAATCATCGGCGTATCGGTTGGGTTGGTTGCAATATTTTCCTGTTTGATAATGTTTTATGTGGCGATGATTATCAGGAATTTTCATAAAATCGGGAAAGATATAAAGGCAAAGATTGAAAAGTTTGAAACCGCGCTGGAACGTTCGGCAACACATCTTGGGCTGATAGTGGATATCGCCAAAGAAGCGGTGAAACATATGATTGAAAAGAAACGTCATAAGAAATAAAAAAAGACACCCCGTCGCAATGCGGGGTGTTTTATTATTGACAAAACCCCGAAAAAGAGTAATATCAATCTAAAGAAGTTCTTTTAAAATTCACCCAGTTAAATAATTTCACCGCGGCGAAATTGCGCCGTAGGCGCATTTAACCGGGTAAAGGGAGAAAAGAAATGGCGCAATTTATTTTGTTTCATAGTTTTTTGCCACCCAACACCAATTTTTTTGGCAAAAGCGATAAAGAGTTGCACGAATTTCTTAAGGCCTTGAGGGAAAGTTCTCTTAATAAAATTCTCAAAAGATTTCCAATGATTAAGAAATTGGGAGTTGATTCTACAATGTCTTTTGTTGAGTTGCCGGACGAAACAGAGAAAGTGTTGGTCGGGTTGTTAAGAAAAGAGCACGGCTGTTTGCTGTTTAAAGTGGTTTTGTAAAAAAAGGGGGAGAAAAAAATGACAAAAAATGTCAGATGCGGTTGTTTTTATGTTGATGGGAATATAAAAGTTGTGCAGTTTTGTCCTGAAACCGAAGAATTGGTGTATCGGATAGCATGGAAGCAAAATAAGATGATGGCGGCGATATTGTTTGAAGCGTATTGTTGGGCGCGCGAAGGCGGAGTCCGCGAGCTGACCGAAGCGCTGATTCTGCAGTATCTGAAAACATTGAAAAAGTGATTTCATAAAGACCCTTGCCAAAGGGTCTTTTTTGTATATCAAAATTCTGCTAAAATCTGGGTGAATAATATAACGCAAATATTATGCGGATAATTATGAAAAATGTAAAAGAAAAAATTTATGCCTATATAGATGCTCAAAATTTAAATTTGGGTATCCAAAGCTTGGATTGGAAATTGGGTTTTAAAAGATTCAGGGTCTATTTAAAAGAAAAATATAATGTAGAAACCGCGTATTTATTTATTGGTTTTGTGCCACAAAATACAGATATGTATTCTTCGTTGCAAGAGAGCGGATATGTATTGATTTTTAAACCCACCAAACCGGACAAAGATGGAAAACCTAAGGGGAATGTGGATGCAAATTTGGTATTGCAAGCTATGATTGATTTTGATAAATACGATAAGGCAGTAATAGTGTCTAGCGACGGAGATTTCTATTGTTTGGTAGATTATTTATATAAAGCTGACAAGTTAAGATTAGTATTAAGCCCTTATCGCGAAACCTGTTCAGAACTTTTAAGAAAGTCAGCTAAAGAAAAGATAGTTTATATGGATAATCTAAGGGAAAAATTGGAGTATAAAAAGAAAAACACCGCCTAAGGACGAAACCATTAGGAGGTGTTTTTCATGTGTATTCTATATATAATATAACATATCCACATAAAAAAGTCAATAGTTATCCACAGAACAGTTAATCTATGCCTAATTTCGTCCATCTTCACACTCACAGCCACTATTCTCTTCTTGATGGTTTGGGAAAAGTCCCGGATTTGGTTAAGCGCGCCAAAGAATTGGGAATGACCGCGCTCGCGCTTACCGACCATGGTTCCATGTACGGAACCATTGAATTTTACGAAACCTGCAAGAAACACGAAATTAAGCCGATAATCGGTGTTGAAGTTTATGTTGCCCCGCGGAAAATGAGCGATAAACAGCCGGGCATTGATGCCAAGCCGTATCATCTGGTATTGCTTGCGGAAAATAACGAGGGCTATAAAAATCTTTTGAAAATCACAAGTATCGGGCATTTGGACGGATTTTATTACAAGCCCCGTGTGGATAAAGACACGCTGCGGGAATATCATAATGGCGTTATCGCTCTTTCCGCCTGCTTGGCCGGGGAAGTGAGCCGCGCATTAATGAATAACGACGAAGAAAAAGCGGAAAAAATCGCTCTTGAATACGCGGAAATTTTCGGCAAGGATAATTTTTTTCTGGAAATGCAACACCATCCGGAAATGCGGGAGCAGGTTGATGTTAATGAAAAATTAATACGACTTTCAAAAAAAACCGGGCTTCAGCTTGTTGTCACAAAAGATATCCATTATGTTCTCAAAGAGGACGCGGAGGCGCAAGATGTTTTGCTTTGTATTCAAACCGGCAAAACCGTGGACGACCCAACCCGGCTTTCAATGAGAAAAGAAGATTATTCAATGACTTCGCCGGAAGAGCTGGCTGAAGCGTTTAAGGATATCTCCGAAGTTTTGGATAATACCGTGAAAATCGCGGAGCGGTGCAATGTGGAGATAACTTTGGGGGAATGGAATTTTCCGAAATTTGAAATTCCGGACGGGAAAACCGCGGCAGAATATTTGCGCGACGAATCGCGCCGGAGAATCCGCAACTTAATTCCAAATCCTTCGGAAGATGTTTTAAAACGTCTGGATTACGAGCTTGATGTCATCAATCAAAAAGGTTATGCCGCGTATTTTTTGATTGTTGCCGATTATGTGCAATGGTCGCGTGACCACGAAATCGCGGTTACAACCAGAGGTTCGGCCGCAGGGTCGCTTGTGGCATATGCTATGGATATTGTGCCGGTGAATCCTTTATTTTTCAATTTGCCGTTTGAGCGGTTTTTAAATCCTTTCCGCCCGTCTCCGCCTGATATTGACGTTGATTTCGCGGATAACCGGCGCGATGAAGCGGTGGCTTACATTACCGGGCGTTATGGCAAGGAAAGAGTGGCGCAAATCTGCACTTTTGGAACTATGCTTGCCCGCGGAGGAGTGCGCGACGTGGCGCGGTCGCTCGGTTTTCCGTATGCTTTTGGCGACAGGATTTCAAAGCTTATTCCGATGGGCAAACAAGGTTTTCCGATGACTCTTAAGCGGGCAAAAAAGGAAGTTCCTGAATTTTTGGAACTTTATAATACCGAACCGAATGTAAAAAGAGTGGTGGATTTGGCGGAACGGATCGAGGGTTGCGCGCGGCATCTTTCGGTTCATGCCGCCGGTTTGGTTATCAGCCCGACACTGCTTACGGATTTTTCTCCGGTTCAACGCGAACCTGGGGGCGAGAAAGTTATTACTCAGTACGAAATGAAAAGCGCGGAAAAATCAGGTCTTATTAAAATGGATATTTTAGGCATCCGCAATCTTTCCATTTTGGGAGACGCGGTCAGAATCATCAAAAAAACAAAAGGCGTGGAAATAAATCTGCAAAAATTGCCGCTGGATGACCCGAAGCCGTATGAGCTTATTAAAAACGGATTTACTGTCGGAGTGTTTCAGCTTTCAAGTTCCGGGATGACGAAATATCTTAAAGAACTCGCGCCTTCAACCATTTTTGACCTTGCGGCCATGATCGCGCTTTATCGCCCGGGTCCAATAGAATCAATTCCCGAATATATTAATCGCAAACATAAGAAATCTCCAATCACATATATAGATCCACGGCTTGAGCCGATTCTTAAAAATACTTACGGAATTATAACTTATCAGGAAGATATTATGGAAATCGCCATTGCGGTTGCCGGCTACACTTGGGCGACAGTCGATAAATTGCGCAAAGCCATCGGCAAAAAAATTCCTGAAGAAATGGCAAAACAGGAAAAGATTTTTAAAGAAGGATGTGTGGCTGTTGGCGGATTGACGGCGGAAAATGCCGCGAAACTTTGGGATTTGTTCCGTCCGTTCCAGGGTTATGGATTTAATCGCGCCCACGCGGCAAGTTATTCGGTGGTTTCTTATCAAACAGCGTATCTTAAAGCGCATTATCCTTCGGAATTTATGGCAGCGGTTTTAACCGCTGAATCCGGCGATATAGAAGAAGTGGCGCGCGTGGTTGAAGAATGTGAAAAGATGGGAATAAAAGTGTTGCCTCCGGACGTGCAGGAGAGTTTGCTTAATTTTACTTTTATTGACGACAAAACAATCCGTTTCGGGCTTATCGCGGTGAAGAATTTGGGAGAAGAAATTATCGGGACAATTATTGAAGAGCGGAAGAAAAATGGAAAGTTTAAGGATTTGAGCGATTTTTCTTCGCGCATCCAAAGCAAGAATTTTAATAAGAAGTCATTGGAATCAATGATAAAATCTGGAGCAATGGATTCTTTCGGCGAACGCGGACAATTGCTGGCGAATGTTGATTTAATTTTGGAATATAACCGCGAATGCAAAACAGCCGTTGAATCAAAACAGGCGGATTTGTTCAGTTTATCGCCAAATATTGAAGTTTCCAAATTACGTCTTAAAGATGCTCCGACGGCAAAAAAAGAAGAAAAATTATCTTGGGAAAAAGAGCTTTTGGGGCTTTATATAACGGAACATCCTTTTTCCGATTACGCGCCGCTGATTAAGAATTTGTCTTCGCGGATACGAGATTTGTCTTTTTTAGCGGAAAAACCGGATTATCAGTCAAGTGAAAAAAAGCGCGGAAAAATAGTGTTTGTCGGCGGGATAGTCGCATCTAAAAAGCAAATTATGACCAAAAAAGATGAACCGATGATGTTTATTACTCTTGAAGACGAATCTGAATCAGTTGAAGTGGTGGTTTTCCCGCGGGTCTTTGAAAAAACAAAAGATGTTTGGATGGACGGCAAGCCGGTTTTGGTTGCCGGGAAAATAGATAATCAGAGGGACGGAATTAAAATTTTATGCGATTCGGCAACAATAATTACGCCGGAAAAAATTGAAGAAATAAAAAAGAAAATAAATGGAAAAGAAAGTCAGCGTTTAAAAAAATATTCACACGCTCCGGTCTATGGGCAATGGAGTCCTGCTGCAGAAACAAAAAAAGAAGTTGAACAAAATTTGTGTTCAGTAGATGGAGATTTGTTTAATCTTGTTGTCGGGCAGGCAACTTCGCCGGAAAAAATTGAAGAAATAAAAAAAGTTTTCGCGCAATTTCCCGGAGACAAAAAAGTTCGCCTTTTAATAAAGAATCCTGCCGGCGCAACGCAAAAAGTGGAAACCGGATTTATGATTGATGGATCTGTCACAGCGCAAGAGGCGATAAAAAATATAATGACGTAAAAATGTCAGGGACGAAAATTTTAGTCCCTGACATTTACTTTTTAGCTCTATTTGTGTTAAAATATAAGTGTATGCCCAGTAATACAACTTTCAGTTGTTTACGGACATTAATCCTATAACCTATAATAATTCTTTATCAGTTTTCAGAGTTAACGATGGGGTAAAATCTGTTTGCCAAACGTTTATTTCTGAAAGTTGATATACTGGGTATGATATATAAAAGAAAATTTGGCGATAGAGCCGGGCAATATTTGGATGAAGATGAAATGAATTTTCCGGCGCAAAAACCGGTTGTTTACGTGCGGCTTTATAAAAGGATAGCGGCTGTTTTTTTGGGTTTGACACTTGTTCTTTTAGGGCTAATGATTTATTTATCGTTTTCTAAAGCCACAATAACCATTATTCCTACGAAAGAGAAAGTATCGCTTGATTTTTCCGTTAATGTTGAGAAAGAACCAGCTTCGCGCGATACTGTATCAGGGGCGTTGTTTTCCGTAAAAATTCAGGGCGAAATAAAAGAACCGGCAACCGGAGTTTATGTGGCGGAAAACGCGAAAGCAACAGGCGAAGCAATTATTTATAATAATACTTCAAATTCGCAGACATTAGTAAAAACCACGCGCCTTTTAACTCAGGATAATATTTTATTCAGATTAAACAACACTGTTTCGGTGCCCGCAAAAGGAAGCGCCAATGCGCAAGTTTATGCTGACAAGCCGGGAACAAGCAGTGAAGTTTCCTCATCAAAAATGACGATACCGGGATTGCCGTTAAGTTTGCAGAGCGAAATTTACGCGGAACTTTCTGGACCGACAAAAATTCAGAGTGAAAACGCAACCGCGGTTTCAAAAGAAGATATCGCGCGCGCCGCCGAGAAACTCTCCATTGAACTTTTGGAAAAAGGGAAAAGGGAATTGGAATTGGTCGCTCCGCAAAATTTTGCCGGCAGGACTTATGGAAGCGAAATCGTTTCTTTTGATTCCGACAACAATGAAGGGGAAAGAGCAAACGAGTTTAATTTTTCAATGGAATTGCGCGTGGTCGGGATTTTTTATGATATTGAGGCGTTGCGTCAGACCGCGAAGACCAAATTGGAAGAAAGCGTTATATCGGAACTGGAACTCGTAAATATAAATTACAACGGATTAAAAACCGAAGTTGGAAGATTTGATTTAATTTCCGAAAATGCGATTTTAAAAGTTTATATTGAAGGTGAGACAATTTTAAAATCCACAAACCAGATTTTTGATAAAAACAAGCTTGCGGGAATGGAAAAAGAAGCGGCAATAAATTATTTTAAAACTTTTAGCGCGGTAGAATCCGTAAAAATAGATTTACAGCCATTTTGGTCAAAAAGCATTCCGAGCGTTAAAGATAATATAGAGATAATAATTCAAAAATAGAAATAATATGAAGAAAAATGACGCGTCTTTAGAAATTCTCCGCCATTCAACCGCCCACGTTCTCGCGGCCGCGGTTTTGGAATTGTATCCGGGATCAAAATTCGGAATTGGTCCGACAATAGAAAACGGATTTTACTATGATTTTGAATTGCCTCGCGAAATCGGCGAAAAGGACTTGGAAAAAATAGAAAAGAAAATGAAAGAAATCGTAAAAAGAAACGAGTTGTTTGAACGGCGGGAAATTTCTATTGCCGAAGCGATGGGAATTTTCGGAGAATTGAAACAAGATTATAAAATTGATTTGATTAAAGATTTGGAAACGCGCGGAACAACCGAAAAGAGCAAGGAGAAGGCCGGAAAAAATCATCTGGAAAAAGTTACGATTTATAAAACCGGAAAATTTGTTGATTTGTGCAGGGGCCCGCATCTTAAATCTTCAGGAGAAGTTAAAGTTTTTAAACTTTTGAAAATAGCCGGCGCGTATTGGCGGGGCGACGAACAAAACAAAATGCTTACGCGACTTTACGGTACGGCTTTTAAAACGCAAAAAGATTTGGATGAATATCTTAATTTTTTGGAAGAAGCCGAGCGCAGGGACCACAAAAAACTCGGAAAAGATTTGAATTTGTTTGTCGTGGACCAGCAAGTCGGCGTAGGATTGCCGATGTGGTTGCCGAAAGGCGCGCTGATTTGGAGGTTGATGGAGGAATTTTGGTATAAAGAGCATCTGAAAAACGGATATGATTTGGTCCGCACGCCGCACATTGGCTCGCGGTCTCTTTGGGAGACATCCGGACACTGGGGATTTTATTCGGAGAGCATGTATCCGCCGATAGAAATAGGACAGTCGCTTGAAGAAACGAAACAAGGAAAGAGAAATCGGGTTAAAGAAGAATATCTTTTGAAACCAATGAACTGTCCTTTTCACGTAAAACTTTATAATTCTTCCAAGAAATCATACCGTGATTTGCCGATCCGTTGGGCTGAATGCGGAACGGTTTACCGCTATGAAAAATCGGGAGAAGTTTCCGGTCTTACTCGCGTTCGCGGTTTTACTCAGGATGACGCGCATATTATTTGCCGGAAATCGGAAGTTGAAAAAGAATTGGAAAGAGTTATAGATTTTATTTCTTTTATGCTTAAGACATTCGGGTTTAAAGAATATAATGTTTATCTGTCTTTGCGCGACCCGAAAAATAAAAAGAAATACGCGGGAAATGACGAGGGCTGGAATTTTACGCAAACCGTCTTGGAACAAGTGGCTAAAAAAAAGAAACTGAATTTCGTGAAAGAAGAAGGCGAGGCGGCTTTCTATGGCCCGAAACTGGATTTTAAAATAAAAGATTGCCTTGGCAGAGAATGGCAATGTTCCACTTTGCAGTTTGATTTCAATTTGCCGGAAAAATTTGATTTGGTCTTCACGAATGAAAAAGGCGAGGAAGAACGCCCATACATGCTTCACCGCGCGCTTTTTGGGTCTTTTGAGAGATTTTTGGGAGTAATGATAGAACATTATGCCGGCGCGTTTCCGATTTGGCTTTCACCTGTGCAGATTCAGATTATTCCGGTTGGCGAAAAACACAATAAGACAGCGGAAAAATTGGCGCAAATTTTACGAGCCGAAGGCGCGAGAGTTTGTGTTGATTTGAGTGGCGAGACCGTTGGGTATAAAATCCGCAAAGCGGAAAAAGAGAAAATTCCATACATGCTTGTGATAGGCGATAAAGAAGCGCCAAAAAGCGGGATTTGGACGAACGTCAAAAAATTAAATATCAGAATACGAGGCAGAAAAGAAACAAAACAGATGTCGTTGAAACAATTTATTGAAAGATGTAAGGACGAAATAGAGAAGAAAAAATAAATTGCGAAAAACATGATTTTTTCTGTTTTTCGCCGTAGTCGCACATTAAAAAAAGAGGAGAAAAGAATGAAAACAGTCGTTGGCGTGTTATTTTTCTTATTATCAATTCCTTCGGTAAGCGAGGCCAACGATTCGCCAATTATCAGAGTCGGCGCCGGAAGCTGCATGTTTACGAATTTTGCCCATCCCAACGTGGGAGGGAACATGACCTTGCATGCGCGTTTTGAACGATTTACGCCGTTTGAGTTGGAAATGGGGTATTTTGTTGCCAGAGGAATTGAAATCGTTTTGCTTATTGATATTATCCGTTCGCGACATATTAATTGGCACTTGTTCGATTTTGGATTATATTTTCCAATGGATACCAGGCCGTTTTCAAATTTGGATATAGATAGAAAATTTGATATTGTTGTTGGAACCGGATTGGATATTCCAATCCCGCGACTGCGTAATTTTTTTGTCTCTTTGAATCTCAGGTTCTTTATCCCGGACCCCGAACGCATAGGAGCTTATGCTTCAAGACGAGGCAGGAATGCGGTGCGGGAAATAGAGGAAAATTTTACTTTGGACGATTTAATGAATTTGGAAGATTTTGTAGATAGAAGTTCTGACCATGTTTTAAGTGAGTTTCGGGGCGGATTCCGCGATATTTTTCGGGATGTTGGCGTGAATTTGATTTTTGCGGTTGGCATCAAGTATTATTTCAACTAGTGTCAAAGACGGTTTAAAACCGTCTTTTTGTTTTAGGGTTGATTTATTTGGGGTTTGGGGTTATAATTGCTTAAATATGCCCGGTAATACAACATCCGGTATTATCGAGCCATAAATCTAAAAAAACAATTTTTGATTAGCATTATCATCATTTTAATGAAACGGGGATAATCGCTAACATTTTACGCTCCGGATGTTGATATACCGGGTATGAAGTATTTTTTGGCCACATTCGGCTGCCAGATGAATAAATCCGATTCCGAGCGCATCCAGGGACTTTTGGAAGGTTTTGGATTTATAAAAACTGATAAAGACAAAGAAGCGGATTTGATTATTTTAAATTCCTGCTCTGTGCGGCAAGCGGCTGAAGACAGGATTTTTGGGCTGGTTAAGAATTATATGGCTCTGAAGAAACAGAATCCGGAGTTGATTGTGGCAATAACCGGTTGTATGCCGGGCAGGGATAAGGAAAAAAAATTTAAAGATAAAATGCCGGGTTTGGATTTATATTTCCCGATTTCCGAGCTTAACGAGCTTCCGTCTAAACTTGCGGAATTGAGACCGGAGTGGGCACTGTTTCATTCCCGCGAAGGCGGGAATCCAGAAAGCTATTTTTCCGTTGTCCCAAGATATTCTTCAAAATTTCATGCTTTTGTTCCGATACAAACCGGATGCGACCGAATGTGCTCATATTGCGCGGTGCCGTATGCGCGAGGAAGAGAAAAATGCCGTCCGGTTAAAGATGTTTTGGAGGAAGTAAAAAACCTGGCGGAAAACGGATGTATTTCCATAGAACTTCTGGGGCAAGTGGTAAATAATTATAAAGCAAACGACCCGGAAAATTTCAGTAAAAATAATCCATACAAAGACCACTTTGCCGCCCTGCTATGGGAGATAAATCAAATTAATGAAATCAAGCGGGTGCATTTTACTTCGGCGCACCCGATTTATATGAATGACGAGATAATAGACGCGCTTGTATTGCCGAATCAGATAAATTATCTGCATCTGGCGGTTCAGTCGGGTGATGATGAAATTCTTAAAAAAATGAACCGGCCTTATTCCCGTGAAGATTATCTTAAAATTATAGATAAGATACGCGCCAAACGGCCGGAAATCGCGATTGGAACCGATATTATTATTGGTTTTTCCGGAGAAGGGGAAAACAAATTTCAAAATACTTTGGATTTATACAAAAAAGCCGATTTTGATATTGCTTATCTTGGAATTTATTCCCCGCGTTCCGGAACTGTTGCGGCCAAAACTCTGAAAGATGATATATCCAGAGAAGAAAAAAAGAAAAGATGGCATATGTTGCAGGAATTTATGAGACAGACCACGTTTCGGAAAAATCAAAAATATATTGGACAAGAGGTTGAAGTGTTGGTGGAAAGGATTGAACACGGAAATTGTTCAGGGTGGTCGCGCGAGATGAAATTCGTGGAATTCCCGGGAGATAAAAATTTGATTGGAAAATTAGTCAAGATTAAAATAAAAGAGGCGAAAGAATGGATTTTAAAAGGTAAATACAATGAATAAAAAATTTTCAAAACTCATAGTAATTTTAGGTTCAACCGCGTCTGGAAAAACCGGCCTTGCTATTGAATTGGCAAAGAAATTTAATGGTGAGATTGTGTGCGCGGATTCGCGGACAATTTATAAATGGATGAATATCGGCACTGCCAAACCGTCAAAAGCAGAACAAAAAGAAATAAAACACCATTTAATTGATATGGTTTATCCTTACGAAGAATTCGGTCTGGCGGATTTTAAAGAAAAAGCGGTAAAAGCTGTTAAAGATATCGTAAAACGAGGAAAAATTCCGTTTTTAGTCGGCGGGACCGGTCTTTATATTGATGCAATTGTGAAAAATCTGGAAATTCCAAATATTCCTCCGGATAAAAAATTACGGGCTAAATTGGAAAAAGAAAGCTTGGAAAATCTGATAGAGCAATTAAAGAAATTAGATTTGAAATCCGTGGAAAAAATAGGAAAGAATAAAAGAAAAATTATCCGTGCGCTTGAAGTTTGCATAAAAACCGGACAAAAGTTTTCCGAAATCGGAAAAATCGGCGAGCCGATTTTTAACGCGCTTCAGATTGGAATTTCAATTCCTCGGCCGGAGCTTTATAAGAGAATAGATTTCCGCGCGGAAGAAATGTTTAAAAACGGCTTAATCGGAGAAGTTTTAGGAATTGTTAAGAGATTAAAAAAGAAAGGGATGTCGGAAAAGAAAATCTGGACTTTGCCGTCAATGTCTGGAATTGGTTATAGACAAATTGGAATGTATTTTAGAAAAGAAGTAGGGGACGCAGATCTGCGTCCCGTGGTTGCCCGGGATACGCGGCATTACGCAAAACGGCAGATAACTTGGTTTAAACGGGACAAAACAATCAGATGGGTAAAGAATCAAAAAGAAGCATTAAAGGAAATAAAAAATTTTTTGAAAAAATGAAGAATATAACCCGCCTTAAATTTAAAAATATTTGGCAATGAAGAGCCAAAATATAAATACCCTCGCTGTTAGCGGGGGTATTTTATATCGTATCTTTTATCGTATGTTCTAGTTTGCGTCGTCAGATTTTCCATTAAAAGCCGTAGAAGTTTGGCAGAATGGCGTGTATTTAGATACTTTTTACAAAGTATCACAACATCCCAGATAAAATCCTCCTCGTCTTCTATTTTGGTTTCTTCGTTTTCTTTATCGTGTCTTTTTGACGGTTTCATTTTGATTTTGCCATGTTCTATCAAACAGTGCAGACATTCGTGTATGAGGACAGGCAACAAGTCCTCGGTTGGATTAAGATAGATATGGTCGTTTTTAGGATCATATAAACCGGAAACGGACATTGGGCAAATAGCAATTTTAATTTTTTTTGATTCCAAAATCTGGTAAATTTTTTCCATTATAAACAAAAAGTGTTTTTTATTTTTGCTTATTTTTTTGCTCAATTTGTCCTCCTTTTTCTATTTTAGTTTTTCTTTTAAAAGATCTGATACGATTTTTGGATTGGCTCTGCCTTCGGTTTCTTTCATTACCATGCCAACAAGGAACTGTAAAATTTGAACCCTCCCGCTTTTGTATTCAGCGGTTTGTTTCGGATTGTTTGATATCACTCTTTCAACCACTTTTTCAATTTCGTCCGAATCGCTCATTTGCCCGAGTTTTTTGTCTTCCATCACGTGCGTCGGGTCGGCGCTGTTTAAAAGCATATCGGTAAGCACGGTCATTGCCGCGGAACTTCCGAGCCGGTTTGTATAAATTAAAGACAGAAATTCAGCAAAATTTTCAGGAGTGATTTTAAG
The DNA here is from genome assembly GCA_964525225.1 of uncultured Gammaproteobacteria bacterium. Taxonomy (GTDB): domain Bacteria; phylum Patescibacteriota; class Patescibacteriia; order DYHP01; family DYHP01; genus CAZGDX01. Next base: position 18,563 of record CAZGDX010000003.1, on the reverse strand, counting down.
CGCGCGGATTGAAATTTTATTGTCCGCCATAAGCCCGCCAAGTTTTGATAAAAGCCAGCCAGAAACCAATTTTGCCATTTTGTTTTTATTCTTGGCCCAAATTTCTTCTTCAGAGCCCTCGGTTTCGGGAAGGGTGGAAAGCCACGAGCGGAGTTCGGAAATAACTTGCTCGGTGTAATCGGCGAGATGAATATCATCGGTTAAAGTCCTGGCATCGGATAATGAAAAATCGTATTCTTCAACAAATCTTTTGCGTTTGGCCGCCGGTAATTCCGGCAAATTAAGCGCGTTTTTAATTTCAGAAAGTTCAAATGGCGGCAAATCCGGTTCCGGAAAATAGCGGTAATCATGCGCTTCTTCTTTTGTCCGTTGCTCTTCGGTTATCCCTTTTTTTTCGTTCCACCCGCGGGTTGACTGGAATTTTGGTAAATTTCCCTCTCCGGCAAGTTCGGTTTGTCTTTTGATTTCATATTCCAAAGCGCGCTCTACGGATTTGAAGGAGTTAAGATTTTTGATTTCTGTCTTGGGATTAAATGGTCCTCCGGATTCGCGGAGAGAAATATTGGCATCGCACCGCAAATGCCCTTTTTCCATATCCGCGTCAGAAACTCCAAGATAGCGCATTATCAGGCGGAGTTCCTGCAAGAAAATTTTTGCTTCAAGCGGAGTTTTAAAATCCGGTTCGGTGACAATTTCCAAAAGGGGAGTTCCGCAACGGTTGTAGTCCACGAAGCTGGATTTTCCGTCATCGGAATGCTGCAACTTGGCCGCATCTTCTTCTAAATGCGCGCGGGTAATGCCGATTTTCGCGGTTTTTCTTTCATTGTTTTTCGCGCCCGGGATTTCTATTTCCAAAAATCCGCCAATAGCAACCGGTTCGTCAAATTGGGAAATTTGATAGGCCTTAGGAGAATCCGGATAGAAATAATTTTTACGGTCAAATTTTGATTTAGCGGGAATCGTGGAATTTAAAGCAAGTCCGGCAAGAACGCCGAACTTTATCGCCTGTTCGTTAGCGACAGGAAGCACGCCCGGATGTCCCATGCAAATCGGGCAAACCGTGGTGTTTGCCGGCTGGTTTTCTCCGGTATTGTCGCAGGCGCAGAACATTTTAGATTTTGTTTTTAACTGAACATGAATTTCAAGTCCGATTACCGTCTCTAAATTTTTCATATGTTTATTTTATCGCGCCCTCCTTTTTAAGATTTTTGTATAATATCGCCACTGATAAAATTATTGGCGGAACGAAGAATACATAAAAAGCATTCTGACAGATTGTTATGAATAGCGCCATAATTTTTTCATAAAATGGGTCTAAGGATACTTTTGTCAAAAAGTAAATTTGCTTGATTGAAAAAAACAGGATTGCGGTCGCAAGCCACCCCGCCAGCCCCCAAAAGATTCCCGGCGCGTAATAAAGCCATGCCACGTTCCACCATCTTCCGGCGGATAATTTTTTGCTTTCTTTCATTGATTCGGTCAGTTTTTTTCTTTCTATAACCGTTTCGTAAACGGCAAATGCGAACCAAACGCTGAAAATGAATCCGGGAATTATAAAAAGCATAAAGCCGATTGCCTGGATAAAAGCTACAACCGAACTGACGATTACCGTCGGTATATACAGTTTAAATCCCGTTCGCATTGATTTTTTAACATCCAATCTTTTTTTAAGCAAGAGGTCGTTTGCGGCGTCTATGAGCGATACTGTCATCCAAATCGCCACCAAAATTTGAGGCGCTCCGGCTAAAAATTCCAAAATGAATTTAGCCCATTCATTACCTGTAAAAAATAGCCCGATAATAAAAATCAATCCTGTGGTAAGTGATGATGCCAAAAATCCCCAAAGAATGATTTTAAGGAGTTTTTTAAAGTTTTCTTCGTAAATTATCCAGCTTTGTTGGATTATTTCTAAGACCGTAGGCATAAAATTTGGGTTTATTTAATTATTTATATTATAGCTGTCTTGTTGACAAAAATCAATAGAAATAATAAGATGCAAGAATGCTCTTTTAAATTGGCGGTTAATCGGTAAAAAAAGAAAAAACAGAGAAGGGGAGAAAAAATGAGAAAAGTTTTTGCAGCGTGTTTGGCAGCTTTGCTTCTTGTTTTTATCGTAAGTTGCGAAAACGCGCATAATGAATCCGTGGCGCAGAACGACGATGCGGTTAATAATGTCCCTGTCAATACCGAACCAAGCGAAAGCATCTTTGCGAGGAGATTGGGTGACGCGGTTATGGTTTTTTACGGACGCGCGTACGATTTTGATTATAACCGTTCGGTAAGATACGAATATTTTTTGCCGGAACACCGCGACGCGATTCGCTATCAAGGCAGATTGGTTTTTTCGATGAGTGATCGAGGTGGACGCGAGTGGGACGGGTTGTCATATTATATTGGAAAAAACGGACGCGTCGGTTTAATCAGACACGAAAGTGGCGACTACGATTGCGGACAGCCGAGATGTGATAAGATTTGCGTAAAGGCGGAAGACCGGTGGCAAAGATGGAACACTAGATTTATTGCTTTGGGAATGAAGCAGATGGTAGAACGCGAAAGCGCGCAGCCATTCAAGGTTTATTTCGGCGAGTACCCCTTTAATCCGCCGGATTAGTATTAGAAATAGACCCGTTTTTAGCGGGTCTTTTTGTTACGTAATTGGAGGGCGTGAGGAGTCCTTTTTCTAAGTTAATTGAGTTAAAAATATTATAGGGGACGCAGATTTGCGTCCCCTACGGTTTTATCCGATTTCTTCAAGAATTTTTCTTGCTGCTTCGCGGGTTTCTTCCAGGGTTCCTTCGGCGCTTAAAAAAATAACTTTTGTTCCATGCTTTTCAAAAAAATTTCTAAACCACGGAGAATAATACCTTTCGGCTGCCCTCGTCAGAAAATCAAGCCGTTCAAAGATAGAATCGTCCTGTTTTTCAGTGCGCGCCGCAAGCCGTTTAATTGCCGTTTCAGCGGAAAGTTTGGGAATCACAATAATATCCGGCCGGTTTTCAAGGGCAAACTTATTGCCGGGAATCGCCATAATTTCTTCCGCGGTAATGGAGCTGTCCTGAAGCGGCTGGTAAACAATGGATGTTTCAAACGTGCGTTCCTGCAGGATTATTTTTCCGTCTTTCATTGCCGGAACAAGAAGCCGGCGGTAGAGAACTTCGCGGTCCAGGGCATAAGCTTGCGCCACTGAAAGCGCGGAATAGTCGCGTCCGTTGTCGCGGATAATCTCTTCGCGAAGCGCGGCCCCGACCCATGCGTAAGTCATTTCGTTTGAAAGAATTACGTCAAAATTTTTAATATCCGCATATTCCGGAAAACGGCCATGTTGCTTGGTGTAGGCGCGCAAATCAAAAATTTTCTTGCCTTGCGAGGCGAGAATTTCCGCCCAAGTGTTAATGATTGTTCCTTTTCCGCAGCCATCAATGCCGCCTATGACTATGAACATATTTTTTTCTCCTTGCCCGCCGAAGTTTTAACGAAAGCAGGCCGCCTTATTTTTAATAAAGAGCTTTGATATATCTTAACATTATGAGCATGGGGTTGACAAATTCGGATTTTTGTGAGATGTTTAGAGTAGAAAGGCCTTTAAAAACAAGAAAGGAAGATAAGATGGACACGCTTCAAAACTTTTTGGATGGAATCATTGAACCATGGAAGGGAATTCGCCGGTGGCAAGGGAGGCCTGACGCCAAGTTTGAAAATGATTTAATGCATTCGTGGAAAACAGTAATGCAAGCGTTTACGCTTCTTGCGGTTGAACGTGAATTGTCAGGAAAAACTAAGAATTTGGAATTGCCGATTTTGACTCTTGCGCTTATTCACGACATTTCCGAGGCATGTTTGGGTGGCGATGTTATTATTCCAATTAAAAAAGATTCGCGTCTGGCCGGTGTAATTGACGAAATTGAAGGAGAGGAGTTTGACCGTTATATTTCCGAACTTCCGCTTCAGTCGGCAGATTTTTTGAAGGCCACCAATCATATTCAGGGCAAGAGAGATTTGATTGAAGGCAGATTTTTTGAAATGGTGGAACTTATCGGTTATGCTTCTTTCGCGTTGGCGGAGCTTGCCACACGGAAATCCGCAGAAAATACCGCAGAGTTTCTGCACGTGCTCCGTGACAAACATCCGCGTCTTTCGGAGCTGATGAAAGAGTTTAAATCAGCCGAAGCGCTTTATGGGCATTTTGTCCAGTTTGCCGAGATTGGCGGCGAATTATACGGTTGGAATTTGGAATATCTGCTTCGGAAAATTATTGATTCGTGGGAAACCACTATGGCATGGCCGGGCATGATGGTTACGGAAACTGTTCTTGAACGCACCATGAAAACCGCGCTTCTCTCGGCGATTATGGTTCCACTTGAAGTGAATATGCGAAAAGGGAAGCGCAAAAAAACGCAGTTAAATGGCTTTGACGTGCTTGCGTGTTCGGTTATTTCCAATATCGCCAAAAGTAAAATTGGAGTTTTGCCTTTTAAACTTAAGGCGCATCCAAATTTTCCCATGGATAAATCCCGTGAAATTGAGACGGAGAATTTTTCCGCGGCAATCAAAGAATTGCCCAAACCCGCGAGCGCGTTGATGGAGCGGATTTTTCGCATCAAAAGCGATTCCGGAACTTTGGAGGGGAGATTCTTTAGTGCGATTAAGAATTACAGTTATTTGTTGTTTGCGCTTGCGGAATACAAACGCGGAAAAGAGCAGTTTTTGGATGTTTTGAAAAGGTGTTATCCGGTTTTTGTGGAAAGTAGCGAGGGATTTGAATGTTTTGACGCTTTTTCTTCCCATCAGCCGTTGTTGTACGAGATTAAATCCATCATTGACGGTAAATCAAGATTATAAAATTTAAACTTCCGACCCCTTCGGCCGGAAGTTTTTTGTTTAGAAAAAATTATACTATCTTTCACGACCGTGAACAAATAATATAAAATTTTTTGAAAAAATTGTGTCGCACTTTTGGTACGGCCGTACCAAAAGTGCGACACAATTTTAGTATTAAAAAAGTTATTTTTGATTATTTTAATTCTGCATTCTGCGTTCTGAATTCTGCATTTGTTGGTATCCGCCGGTGGAGCCGAATCCACCTCTGCTTGAATTCGTTATTTCGTTGATTTCTTCAATTTCAGCTTTTTCAAACTTAATAAGCATCAGTTGCGCGAGGCGGTCTCCGCGTTTTATTTCTGCCGGCTTGTCGCTGAAATTATAAATTTGGATTCTGTATTCATCTTCCGGACCGCAATAATCGTGGTCAAAAATTCCGACTCCGTTTGCCACCATTAGTCCTTTTTTTAACGGCAAACTGCTACGCGAGGCAAGCATTAAAAAATAACCTTGCGGCGGAGCGGAGATTATAAAATTCGCCGGAATCAGTTTCAGTTCTCTCGGATTTATCACCTCGTCAATCCGTGAGTACAAATCAAACGCCACAGAACCGCGAGTTTCATATTTCGGCATTGGGAGAGTTGAGTCTACGCGTTTTATTTTTATTTTTATTTCTTCAGTTGTCATTCTCGCGAAGGCGGGAATCCATGCGTCTATTTTTTTATATAACTCTTCCAAAGTTCCGTCGTTTATTATCGTAAAATCCGCCATTTTTAAAATAGTCCCAATTTGCATTTCGTTTTCTTTGGCACTTGCCATTTCTTCTTCTTCCTGCGCTTTGAATTTATCAAAAGTTATCTGGTCTTTTTCACTTTTTCTGGCAATTGCGCGTTGATATCTTAATTCTATTGGCGCATCCACTGCCACAAGTTTAAAATCAGGATTTTGTTTAAGTTCCGCGACTTCGCCGATATTTCTAATACTAACCACCAGCGCGTTTTTCGCACGCGAGTCATTTATTTTTTGTATGGCTAGTTTTGCAAAATAATTTGGGCCGAATTTTTCGCGCATCTCGTTGGCGAGTATTCTGCAGGTATCGCGGTCTATCGGACGGTTTTGACGAACGCATTCTTCACGCACCAAATCCGAAAGGGAAGTGTAAAAAAAACCTTTTTGTTTCAGGTATTCGGCCGCAACGTCTTTTCCGGCGGCAAATGTTCCGGTAAGCCCTATAATCATAATTGCAATTTTATATCTCCTTGGGGGGAGATTTTTTCTTCCACATCTTCGTATAAAATTTGCGAAGCAAAAGAATTCCACGCGGGGTTTTCTCGGTAGATATCAACTTTTATTCCGGCAGAAATTAAGTACTCCAACGCGCCGGCATTTCTGAAAACTTTTCCAATTACCACGCGCTTAATTCCGGCAGCGACAATATATTTTGAACAATGTATGCATGGCGAGTATTTGGTATACATTGTCGCGCCGTCGGTTGTGGCTCCGGGGATTAACGCGGCTTGGAGAATGGCGTTATGCTCGCCATGAATCGTGCGGACGCAGTGTCCGTCTTCCATCAGATGCCCGGCTTCACCATCGCAATGAGGAAGTCCCGGCGGAGCGCCGTTGTATCCGGTGGAAATGATGCGGTTGTTTTTAACTAAGACCGCGCCGGCGCGCAAGCGGTCGCAAGTGCTCCGCGTGCCGACAATCTTGGCAATTGTCATAAAATAATCGTCCCACCCCGGGCGGATGTTTTGATTTTCCATAAAATAAAATAGGCAAAGATTAATTCTCTGTCTATCTTATTATTTTTTTATAGTTTTGTCTATTTTACGCCGCGACTTGAATCGCTTTTCCCATAACCGTGCAAATTACAACTTTTTTGATGTAGGTTCCTTTTGAAGAGGCGGGTTTTGCTTTTTTAATGGCGGCAAGAAAAGCATTTAAGTTTTCAATCAATTTTTCAGTATCTAATGAGACCTTTCCGATAATCTGGTGGATGTTCGCGGTATCGTCGTTTTTGAAAGCGAGTTTTCCCCCTTTAACATCTTCAATAATTTTTTTGATATCAAGTCCGACAGTATCTGTTTTCGGGTTTGGCATCAGACCTTTTGGACCGAGGATTTTGGCGATTTTCGCGAGTTTGGGCATCATATCAGGCGTTGCCACCGCGACTTCAAAATTCATTTTTTCGGTTTTGGCAATTTCGGCAATCAATTCTTCGCCACCGACGATTTCAGCGCCCGCGTCTTTTGCTTCCTGCTCTTTTGTCTGTCCGACAAAGGCGATAATCTTTTTTGATTTTCCCACAGAATGCGGAAGTTTGATTGTTCCGCGGACCAGCTGGTCTGATTTCTTCGGGTCAATGCCCAAATTAATGTGGACTTCAATAGTCGCGTCAAACTTTTCTTTTGACATTTCTTTTGCCAGTTTTACCGCTTCTTCCGGTGAGTAAGTTTTTTTCTTATCAAATTGAATCATATAGTTAGATATGTACTAGACCCCCACTAATTTTTATCACGAATACGCACGAATTTGAAATTTTTTTATTAGTGCGGATTAGTGGCAGAAATTAGTGGAAGTTTTGTACCTTTTATCTTATTTTATCTCCACGCCCATTTGTCTGGCGGTTCCTTCAATGGTTTTCATTGCCGCTTCCAAATCTGTCGTGTTTAAATCGGGCATTTTTTTCATCGCGATTTCTTTAAGTTGTTCGCGGGTGATTTTTCCGACTTTTTGCTGGAGCGGTTTTCCCGACCCTTTTTCTATGCCGGCGGCCTTCTTAATAAGTTCGGATGCCGGAGGAGTTTTTAGAATAAACGAATAAGTCCTGTCTTCGTAAACAGTAATAATAACAGGAATAACATTGCCGAACATTTCTTTTGTGCGGTCATTGAATTGCGCGCAGAATTCGGCGATATTAAGACCATGCTGGCCGAGCGCCGGACCAACCGGCGGCGCCGGATTTGCTTTTCCCGCGGGAATCTGCAATTTAATTTGTGTTTTAATTTTCTTTGCCATAATTTAATAATCTGATTTATAGAAGCTGCCTTGGGGCATAAATCAGATGTTTTATATTTTTTTAACTTGGAGGAAATCAAGTTCCACGGGTGTTTCACGACCGAAGACCGTAACCATAACTTTCAGTTTTCCACGTTCATTGTCAATTTCGGAAATTTTTCCTTCAAAATCCTTAAACGGGCCATCGGCGATTTTTACCGTATCTCCGACAATCAAATCAATCTTGAATTGCGGTTCTTCCATTCCCATTCTTTTTTGCAATGATTTTATTTCTTCTTCAGAGAGCGGAGTCGGCACTGTGCCGGCGCCGATAAATCCGGTAACGCTCGGAGTGTTTCTGACAACATACCAAGAATCGTCGGTGACAATCATTTCAACCAAAACATAGCCGGGGAAGATTTTTTCTTCCACAATTTTTCTTTTCCCGTTTTTTATTTTGAATTTTTTTTCAGTTGGGACCATTATGTTGAAGATTTTGTCGCCCATATCCATTGATTCCACTCTTTGTTTCAGATTTGTGACAACATTTTCTTCATATCCGGAATAGGTGTGGATCGCATACCATCTGCGGCCCCTTGCTATTTGTTTTGCCATATTGCCTCCTAATTATTAACGAAACACACAAATTTGCAATTTGTATATCCGTATTAAATTTATAGTAGTTTTATTTAAGTTCTAAAAACTTTTCAAATCCAAAAGAAAAAGCGAAGTCAATTATGCCAAAAAAAGCGGCAACGCCCAAACTGACGCCAATTACGAGCAGGGTGTACTTGATTGTTTCTTTTTTGCTCGGCCAAACCACTTTTTGAAGTTCGGCTTTGGATTCTTTAACGTAATTTATAATTTTGTTTATCATAAAATTCGTTTTTAAAACCCCCTCTCGGGGGCTTTATTTTTTCTATTTTGATTATATAATAAGCAGGATTATTTGTCAAGCCCCGTTTAAATATCCAAATTTTTAACCGATTTGGCGTGGGTCTGGATAAATCTTTTGCGCGGCGCCACTTCGCTGCCCATCAGGATATCAAATGTTTCATCGGCTTTTTCCGCGTCTTCAATGGAAACAAGCTTCATCATTCGGTTTTCCGGATTCATTGTCGTTTCCCAAAGCTGTTCCGGATTCATTTCTCCCAAACCTTTATAACGCTGGATATTTACGCCTTTTACTTCTTCCGTTGTTTCTTCTGTTTCTTCTTCGTTTTCGGAAAGCGGGGTTTCTTTCTTTTTTGTTTTCACATCTTCCTTTTCCTTTTTTTTATCCATAAATTGTTTTACAATCTTATCTTTTTCTTCGTCGCTGTAGACATACTGCGCGTCTTTTCCGCGCTGAATTCTGTAAAGAGGCGGTTGGGCGATATAGAGATGATTTTGTAAAATCAAATTTGGGAAATGGCGGTAAAAGAAAGTTAAAAGCAATGTGCGGATGTGCGCGCCGTCAACGTCGGCATCGGTCATAATGATAATTTTATTGTAGCGCAAATTTTCAATATTAAATTGTTCGCCGATGTTTGTGCCAAGCGCGATAATCAAAGATTTGATTTCATTGTTCGCGAGCATTTTGTCAATGCGCGCGCGTTCCACGTTTAAAATTTTCCCGCGGAGAGGCAATATCGCCTGATTTTCGCGGTTTCTTCCTTGTTTTGCCGAACCGCCGGCCGAATCGCCCTCAACAATGTAAAGTTCGGATTCTGAAGCGTCGCGGCTTGAACAATCGGCAAGTTTTCCCGGAAGCGCCATGCCTTCAAGCACGCCTTTTCTAAGCACGGTTTCCCGCGCGGCTTTTGCCGCTTTTCTGGCGCGGGAAGCAAGAACGCATTTTCCGATAATCGCTTCCGCGTCTTTCGGGTGTTCTTCCAAGAAAATTCCAAAGGCCTCATTCATTACGGATTCCACTGCCGTGCGCGCTTCGGTATTTCCGAGTTTGGCTTTTGTCTGGCCTTCAAATTGCGGGTCTTTTAGTTTAACCGAGATTACGGCAATTAGTCCCTCGCGGACATCGTCACCGGTCAGGTTGTCGTCTTTTTCTTTCAAATATCCTTGTTTTCTGGCGAAGTTGTTAAGCGAGCGGGTAATGGCGGTGCGAAAACCGACAAGATGCGTTCCGCCCTCGGAATTGTAGATATTGTTGGCAAAAGCAAAAACCGTGTCTTTGTATTCTTCGGTGTATTGGAGAGCCACTTCAATAACGGCCACGCCTTCCACGTTTTCTTTGCGGACATAAAAGATATTGTCGTGTTGCGGCTGTTTTAAATGATTAAGATGATAAATATAAGAAGCGATTCCGCCTTCAAAATAAAAGTTGTATTGTTTTTCCTCCGCGTCTTTTCTGTCGTCGTAAATTTCCAGTTTTATTCCTTTAGTTAAATATGCTTGTTGGCGCAAATGGTCTTTGATTGTTTTGAAATCAAAAATATTTTCCGGAAAAATGGTTTTGTCCGGCAAAAAGGTAATTTTTGTTCCGCGTTTTTTTGTTTTTCCGGTTTGCTTTACTTTAAAAATCGGTTTGCCGTATTTGTATTCTTGGACCCAAATCTTGCCATCGCGGTAGACCTCTGCCTGAAGCCATTCGGAAAGGGCGTTCACGACCGAAACGCCGACGCCGTGCAAACCGCCGGAGACCTTGTATCCGCTGTCGCCGAATTTTCCGCCGGCGTGAAGTTTTGTAAGCACAAGTTCTAGCGCTGAAACTTTATATTGCTTGTGGATATCGGTGGGAATGCCGCGGCCGTTATCTTCAACCTCAATTGAATTGTTTGGTAAAATTCTGATAATAACCTTATTGGCGTGTCCTGCCATCGCTTCGTCAAAAGAGTTATCAACCACTTCCCAAATTAAGTGATGCAAGCCGGTCGGACCAGTTGAGCCGATATACATACCCGGTCTTTTTCTAACCGGTTCCAATCCTTCAAGTACGGTAATTTGTCCGGCGCCGTATTCTGATGTTGGTTTTTTTGCCATAAAAATATAAAAATAATAAAAATATAAAAATAATTTTGTATTTTTATATCCCCGTATTCCTGTATTTTTAAATCATAAATTTCGTAATAATTATATCACGAAAGCCAATTTTAGGCAATTCCCTGTAAAATTAGTCACCTATTGACATTTTTTAAAAAATGTGATATATTATAATGTTCTAATGTTCGTTAACAATCAAAACAAGAAAGGAAAGACGGAAAATGAAAAAAGCCATCATTATTTTTGCGGTTTTTTGCGGTTGCGCCCCTAATCTTCCGATTGAAATTTATCTTGATGAAAATTGGGATGAAAGAGAAGAAACGGCGATTCTCGCCGCGATGAATGAATGGAATAACGCCACCGGAGTTGATGTTTTTACTTATATGGGAAGGTTGGACACGGTGTTTACCGAAGATGATGATAATGATGGCCGCATAATTATTTACAAAGCATTGAATTCCAGCAAATTTATCAGAGAGATTGAAAAAGAAATTATGCAAGATTATGAAGTGGAAGCAGCAGCTTTTACGCATCATTACGAAGACGTCGTTGTTTTGTGGTATTATTTTAATTATGATTGGGAACTGATTGTGGAAGAAGGTCTGGTAGAATCAGAAAATTATTATTATTGGAGATTGAATGAAATTGCGTTGCATGAACTAGGTCACGTGTTGAGGTTTGATCATAATAATGAAGATTCCATTATGAACATTAATTTGGCTTCAAACTGGCCCGAGCCGGCTGAAGTTACAGAATATGATGTTGATTTGTTTTGCCGAGAATACGAATGTCCGTGATTTCACGGTTTCTGTTGATAATTAGGCGGTTTCCATTTGGAAACCGCCTTTTTTTATTGTATAATATATAAAGAAGTAATTTCGGGTGTAGTATTTTATGCCGAAAAAAATAATACAAAATAACGAACCGGCGGAACAGGAATTAAAACTGGCCTATTGGTTAGCAACCAATAAGCCGCTTTTCAAGAAAATTGGAAAAATTTTGTTTTTGATATTTGATACGGTTTTAATACTGTATGTTTTATATAATTTTATAGATTTTTTGTTTATCGGCGGCCCGCGCGAGCAAAAAGCAATTGAATCCTTACTTCAGGAAACAGTAAATACAAGTTTTATCCACAGCCAGCTTTCGGCGCGCCCGCTTGAAATCAGAAGTGTGTTTGTTTTAAAAAGCCAGGAGACCTACGATTCGGCGGCTTTTATAAAAAATAACAATGCCGATTGGGCGGCAAAATTCAGGTATCAGTTCACAATCGGCGGAAGTTTGAAAACCGGGGAAAAAGAAGGATTTATTTTGCCGGGAGAAAGCAAATTTATCACCGATTTGGGATTTAAACCTCCGCAGGGCCGGGCGCTGTCGGCTTCTCCGCAAGGAAAATTCGCTATTTTGGATGTTGTTTGGGAGAGAGTGCCAGCGCATGAAATAGAAGATTACAAACAATGGTCGGAACAGAGATTGAATTTTAAAATTACAGAGACGAATTTTTCTCCGGCGGCAACTTTTGCGCAGGGAACCGTCAGCCGCGCTTCATTTAAGGTTGAAAACGCGACTGCCTTCAATTATTGGAATGTTGGATTCAGAATAATTTTGTATCGCGGGGCCGCGATTGCCGGATTGAATTATGTTACCGCCGCGGAATTTAAAACCGGAGAAATCCGCGAAATGCAGTCAACCTGGATTGAAAATATTGGACAAGTGACAAAAATTGAAGTCCAGCCGGAAATTTATATTTTGGATGACAGCGTATTTATGAGATAAAGGCGGAAATTTTAAATTTTTTTAAAATAAACCTCTTATTTGAGGTTTATTTTTTTATTCTTATATGCTAATTTGATTGTACTATGTACCGCGAATTTTTCAGAAAATTTGATTGGGTTTTATTTATAGCTGTGTTTTTGCTGGTCGGAATCGGACTGGCGACAATTTATAGCGTGGCGCTGTCTCAAGACAACTTGGATTTTTTGTATTTTAAAAAACAATTGATATTTGTGGCTATCGGTTTGTTTTCGGTTTGTGTTTTATTGTTTTTAAATTATACTTTATGGCGCGATTCAGCTTGGGTTATTTACGGAATCGGAATATCATTTTTGGTTTTGGTTTTATTTTTCGGTAAAACCATACGCGGAACAAGCGGATGGTTTTCTTTGGGAGGAATAAATTTTCAGCCGGTGGAGTTTGTGAAATTGGCGTTGATTTTAATTTCCGCGCGTTTTTTTGTGAAGAATCTGGAACGCCGGAAAAGCAAGCGTCTTCTTGTTGAAAGTTTTTTGATTTTTTTAGCGCCGATGATTTTAGCTTTTCTTCAGCCGGATTTCGGTTCGGTGCTTTTGATGTTCGCGCTGTGGGCCGGTCTTGTTCTAGTGCTGGGAGTTAAAAAAATGCACTTGGTCGTTTCTTCAATTTTGTTGGTTGGATTTTCGGTGTTAGCATGGAATTTTCTTATTTACGATTATCAGAAGGAGCGCGTGCTTACTTTTTTGGACCCGTCGCGCGATCCGTTTAACAGAGGATATAATTTAATCCAGTCCATTATTGCCGTCGGTTCCGGACAAATTTTTGGCAGAGGGCTTGGTTTTGGCGCGCAAAGCCAGTTGCGGTTTTTGCCGGAAGCGCAAACGGATTTTATTTTCGCGGTTATTGCCGAAGAGCTTGGTTTCGTGGCGGTGCTTTTTATTTTGGGTTGTTTCGCGGTAATTTTGTATCGCGCCTTAATGATTGGCTATAAAAGCGGGGATAATTTTGCTTTTCTTGTTTCACTTGGCGTCGCGATTATGATTTTTACCGAAGTAATGGTAAACATCGGGATGAATTTGGGTATTTTTCCCGTAGCCGGACTTACTTTGCCGTTTTTGAGCTATGGCGGAAGCTCGCTTTTGGCGCATATGGCGATGTTTGGAATTTTGCAGTCCATCGCGCTCAGAAGATGAAATCTTCTTGACTAAATTACAATAATATGTTAAGTTAGACATAATGTTTAAATAAATTCACTAAGTTATGGAAACAAAAATTTTAAAAGCTGTGACGCGCGAAGCGGGGCAAAAACCGAACGCGTTAAGGCGGGACGGTTTTATACCGGCAGTGGTTTACGGAAAATCAAGCGAACCGAAGCACATTGTTCTTCCGGTTTCTTCGTTTGAAAAAATTTACCGTGAAGTTGGCGAAACCACTCTTATTGACTTGGAAGTCGGCGGCGAAACATTAAAAGTTCTGATTCAAGACGCGCAAAGAGACCCGCTCTCTATGAAAATTTCTCATGCGGATTTCCGCCAGATTGATATGAAGGAAAAATTGGAGGCCGATATTCCTTTGAATTTTATCGGAGAATCCAAAGCCGTTAAAGAGTTTGCCGGTATTTTGAACAAGAGCATGAATACCATTGCCGTTAAATGTTTGCCGGGGGCGTTGGTTTCAGAAATTGATGTTGACCTCGCAAAACTTGAGAAATTCGGAGATGCCATCCGCGCGGAAGATATCGCGCTTCCGGAAGGCATGGAACTTGTAGCCGACCCCAAGATAGTGATTATGACGGTTTCAGAGCCACGCAGCGAAGAAGAAATGGAAGAATTGAATAAGTCCGTGGAAGCGGATGTGTCCAAAGTTGAAGTTGTGGGCGCGAAGAAAGAAGATGAAGAGTCCGCCGAAGGCGACGAGGAAAAAGAAAAGAAATAAAAATAAAGAAAAACCCGCCTTGAATAAAGGCGGGTTTTTTGTTAGAATAAATTTATGATTAGAATTAAAAAATATATTAAATATGTTTGGGGACAAATTTGCCGGCGAGAAATTTTCGGCAATAAATTTTTGTTGATTTTAGGAGCCGTTTTGGCGGTTTATGCCGTGGCGTTTGCCGTGTTTGTTTTTGTCGCAAAAGAAAAAATAGAAAATACGAAACCGTCCGGAATTGTCGCGGAAGCGGAGCGAAGCGCGCTTGGCGGAGAAAAAATAATTTTAGGTCGCGATGCGGAAAACACCCCGCTTGCCGCGGTGATGATTGATAATTTTTTTGACAGCCGTCCGGCAGTGGGATTATCCAAAGCGATTTTTGTTTGGGAAGCGCCGGTTGAAGCGGGAATTACCCGTTTTTTGGCGATTTTCCCGCTTAATAAAGAAGTGGAAAAAATCGGTCCCGTGCGTTCTCTAAGACCATATTATATTGACTGGGCAATGGAAATCAATGCTGTTATCGCGCATTGCGGCGGAAGTCCGGAAGCATTAAAAAAAGCGGCGAATTTGGGAATAAAACATATTGATGAATACGCGAACGGGAATACATTTTGGCGCACGTGGAAACGCGCGTCGCCACACAATCTCTTGACGTCAACGGAAAATTTGAAAACAACTTTTGAAGAAAGGGGATATTTGCCGCGCGATTTTGGAATATGGATTTTTAAAGACGACGCGCTCCGCGCCGAACGTCCAGAAAGCCAAGAAATTATTATAGATTTTAACCGCCCGGAACATTTAATTGTCTGGAAATATAATCCGGCAAAAAACGATTACACGCGCTGGCAAAACGGCGCGGTTCATAAAGATGAAGCCGGGGATGAAATCGGCGCGAAAAATATCGCGGCGCAATTTGTTGAAATAAAAATTTTGGACGAGGTCGGCAGGCGCGAAATAAAAACAATCGGCGAAGGCGAAGCGCTGGTATTTTTTGACGGCAAAAAAATAGAGGCGGTTTGGAAGAAACCATCCCGTGAAGAGCGGACCAGATTTTACAGAAAAGATACTGGTGTTGAAATAGAATTCAACGCCGGAATTACTTGGATTGAAGTGATGCCAAAAAATTACAAAGTGGAAGTGAAATAAATCAGATTTTTATAATCACCAAACGGTCTCGCTTCGCGAGATCTTTTTGTATCTCCACTTTTGCGCGCGGAAAAATTTTCTTGATGATTTTTTTAATTTTTTTCGTTTGCGCCGGGTCTATTTCGAGTAATGTGATAATGTCATTCCCGCGCCGCTCTCTTCCCATTTTTTTAAAGGGGAGGTTGGGAGGGGTTAAAATAATTAGGCTTAAATTAGTTAGAAGTTTGCGGTAATAATCCAACCCATCTTTTCCCGCGACGAGCGCCGATTTCGGTTCGTATTTTTTTATCTCTGGCAAAAGTTTTTTGTATTGCGAATCCGAAAGATAGGGGAGATTGGCGGTAATTATAATTTTTCCGTTAGGTAATTTTTTAATCGGTGAAAGCAAATCGCCTTTTAGAAATTTTATTTTCACTTTATGTTTTTCGGCATTTTTCCGCGCGACTTGAAGCGCCTTGGTAGAATAATCTATCGCCGTCGCCGTCATTCCCGCGAAGGCGGGAATCCATTTTAAAATAGAAATCGGAATGCAGCCGGAGCCGGTGCCGATGTCTATTAAGTTTTTTGTCTTTTCGCTCTTTATGATTTCCAAAACTTTTTCAACCATCAGCTCGGTTTCCGGACGGGGGATTAGGACATTTTTATCAACAAAAAATTCCAGTCCAAAAAATTCTTTTGTTTTTATTATATAAGCAACCGGTTCATGTTTGACCCGCCGCTTAATCAGCTTCTTATATTCTTGCGATTTTAATTCCGCTTCCGGATGAGTTAATATCCATTCCTTGGGTTTTTTAATAGTCAGTCCCAAAAGCGCTTCCGCGTCCAAAACCGCGGAGTTTATTTTTGCCTTCTTTAATTCTTTAATCGCCCAGTTTAAGGATTGATTTATGGTCATGTTTATATGTTATAATGAATCAATAATATAAACAAGAAAATATGTCTGAAAAATTCGTCTCGCGGGCGGGAGAGAAGCTGGAATATGCCCTGGAACAATTCAAAATCTCCGTGGCCGGAAAAATTTGCGCTGATTTTGGCGCTTCTACCGGCGGTTTTGTGGATTGTATGCTTAAGCGCGGGGCGGAAAAAGTTTATGCCATAGAAACCGGTTACGGCACTTTGGATTGGAAACTGCGGAACGATGCGCGGGTGGTGGTGATGGAACGAACCAATGCGCTTCACGCAGAGCTTCCTGAACTTATGGATTTTATATCAATTGACGTAAGCTGGACTCCGCAAAAACTGATTTTACCGCAAGCGCTTAAATATCTTAAAGACGGCGGGGAAATTGTCTCGCTTTTAAAACCGCATTATGAAGCGAAAAAGGAATGGCTGAAGGCCGGAACAATAAAAGATGAATTTATAGAGCCGGCAGTAGAAAAAGTAAAAGAGGAATTAAAAGAATTGGGGATGAAAATAAAAGAAATTACCAAATCTCCAATTGTCGGAAAAAAAGGCGGAAATCCGGAATACCTTTTGTGGATAAAAAAATAAAATAAAAACATCGTACCAATAATCTGCGCGTTCGTGCACTTTCTTGGTACGATGTTTTAGAAAAAAACACTAAACTGCGCGAACGAGCAAAAAAGTGTTAGATGGATTTGGAAAATAAAAAAGCCGCTCCACCTTTCGGCCGGGGCGGTTTTGATTTTATTGTGGAAGTTCCACTTTGAATTTCAGCCCGCAGATTGGGCATTTGTAGACGCTGTAGTAATAAGGCGGGTCCTCCACACTGTCAATAAATTCCGCGTCCGGATGCTGCCATCTTTCACCTTTAACTTTTTTTTCCGGATTGTACGGCGATTCTTTTGTGCAGATTTTCCGTTCGGACATTTTTTCTCCTCGTGTTTTTTATTTTTTAAAGTGCGAGTTTTTGTCTTAATGAATTGACCATTTCTTCTATATTTCCATCCAGAATTTTTGGGATATTGTGCCAGCTTTCATTAATGCGGTGGTCGGTGATTCTGTCTTGCGGATAATTGTAGGTGCGGATTTTTTCCGAGCGTTCGCCTCCGCCGATTTGTGCCCGTCGAGCTGCGGTTTCAGCGTTCATCTTTTTTTCTTGTTCAATGGCAAAAAGACGGGCGCGCAATACTCCCATTGCTTTTTCTTTATTTTTTGTTTGAGATTTTTCATCCTGGCAGGTTACCACAAGTCCGGACGCAAGGTGAGTGATGCGCACCGCCGAATAGGTTGTCTGCACGCTTTGTCCGCCATGACCGCCGGAAAGAAAAGTGTCAATGCGGATGTCTTTCGGTTCTATCTTTATATCAATTTCTTCGGCTTCCGGAAGAACGGCGACTGTGGCCGTGGAAGTATGAATTCTGCCGGCTTTTTCGGTCTCGGGAACCCGCTGGACGCGGTGCACCCCGCTTTCAAACTTCAGATTTCCGTAAACTTTATTTCCGGAAACGGAAAAAATAATTTCTTTAAAACCGCCGAGGTCGTTGCGACTTGAAGAGATGAGAGATGTTTTCCATCCCTGGCGTTCGGCAAAACGGGAATACATTCTGAATAAATCCGCGGCAAAAAGCGCGGCTTCGTCGCCTCCGGTGCCGGCGCGGATTTCCACGATGATATTTTTTTTATCAAGCGGGTCGCTCGGATTGATTATTTCTTTCAAGTCCGCGTCCGCTTTGGATTTTTCTTTCGCAAGTTTTTCAAGTTCTTCACGCGCCATTTCTTTTATGTCTTCATCGGTCTCTTCTTTTAAAGTTTGTTCGGCTCCGGATATGGCTTTATTCAAAACGGCAATTTTTTCAACAATGTCCGCCAATTCCTTCAGCTCGTTGTATTCTTTTGTAAGGGCTGTCAGTTTTTCAGGGGATGATAAGACAGCCGCGCTTTGAAGCTCGGTTTCTATTTCTTTCAGGCGATTAAGTTTTTCTTGGATTTTGTCCATAACTACGAAATTACGAAAATAACTAAATTACGAAAACCGATTT
>CAZGDX010000002.1:0-59435 GCA_964525225.1 uncultured Gammaproteobacteria bacterium | reverse complement strand
GGTATTTTTGATAATTTACTCTCTGATTTTTGTGGCGGATTGCCACCAATTGGTTTGGTGTTTGTAGTTCCGGAAATGTTGGGCGCGAAATCAGAAAAGCCATATGTTAATTTGAATTCTTTGGCGGAAAATGAAGAAAACTTTGAAAATCCGGGTTTGTTTCGGAATGCTCCGTTTGCTCTTGAAGAAAAGGCGCGTTTTTGCGCGATGCTTTTGCCGCTTAAGAGCAATCCTGTTTATCTCGGACGAAATTTTTTGTCGCAAACAGAAATGGTAAGGCGGCGTGGTCAAGATATTTTAACCGCTGTTGAAATTTCTTATTCATTCGTGGCTGTAAAAGAGATGACTGGCGGTTTTTATCCTTTTATTCCGCAATTTTTGCGCACTGGTTCAAAAATGCAAATCAAGGTGAGTGGCGGCATGATTGCGGAAATGATTGTTTTGGCAGGAGAGAATTGCAATTATTGGAGACATTCGCACGGAAATAAACCAGGTGTCCGTTTTTCCACTTCCGGCGGAGAAGCGTCAATGTCAATTAGTGTTGCGGCGGCGCTTGTAAAAGTTTTTACGGATGAAGATATTGCCGGCGTGGCCGGCGAAAAATAATTTTAAACAGCTCTTTTCAGAGCTGTTTTTTTAGTTTTAAAATTTGCATTGAAAAATGGCCGGCTGGTTTAATCTTTCCAATAATTCGCCGCGCCGGCAATTATCAGAAAATCTATTCCGGAGGTTTTTTCTTTTTCGGCAAGAGTAATTTCAGACGGAGATAAATTGCTCATTAAATATCCCGGAATAGTGATGGAAACATTCGCGTTTAGTTTGTCTTTTAGTTCGGCTAATTCTTTTGGATATTTTCCGTTAGAAAAATCATAAATTACCGTTTTCTGATAATCTCTGGTTTTTGCGTTTCCGATTTTTACCACGTTAAATCCGCTTTTGATAACTGATTCGTTTATATGATTTGCGAGGCCGGGAATATTTGTTCCATTTTGTATTTCAATATTTATTTTTACGCCCGGAAAATTTACCTGTTTCAGTTGCGGGTCAAAAATATTTTTTACAAAATTTTTTATTTCATCAAAATTTCCCGTCCGCGGTTCA
Organism: uncultured Gammaproteobacteria bacterium; assembly: GCA_964525225.1. Lineage (GTDB taxonomy): Bacteria > Patescibacteriota > Patescibacteriia > DYHP01 > DYHP01 > CAZGDX01. Next base: position 58,334 of record CAZGDX010000002.1, on the reverse strand, counting down.
AGCAGATACGCGCCTTCGTATATTCTTTCGGTTAAAAGACCGCCGGTTCCGGAATCCAGGGAATGTCTGACGATTTCATTGCTTTTTACTCCGCGCAACAAATTGGCGAATTTTATCATTTCCCATACTTCAAAGTCGGTCTGGATATTTTGTCGGGCGGAATTTAAGAGGGCGGCAATTTTTCCCGGCGATAGAAGCGTGTTAAAAGAAAATATTTTATCTTTAAGCGCCATTATTATTTTTTGCTGGCGTCTGCTCCGCGCAAAATCAGAGCCCTCGTTTCCCGTGCCGTGGCGCGACCGCGAGAATTGCAGAGCGCGTTCTCCGTTCATTGTCTGCCATCCTTTTTTGAAACTTAAGGTTTGATATTTGTAGTTATCCGTCGGGAAAAGCGGGTCGGTAAAAGATTCATCCACGTAAACATCCACTCCGCCCAAATCGTCAATCAATTTTATAAAGCCGTCAAAATCCATGCGGACATAATAATGAATATTGATATCCAGAAGTTCGCTTATAAATTCTTTGGTAAATTTTCCGCCTTCACCCGGATTTTTTTCTTCTCCGAAAGAATTTACGTGATTGATTTTCCGCCATTCGTATTCCGGCACGTAAACCGAAAGGTCGCGGGGAATGGAAAGAAGCGCGGCTTTTTTGGTTTTAGTGTCAAAACTTCCGAGAATTAAAGTGTCGGTCAGATACGGACCTTCGTGTCCGACCCCGCCCATTCCCAAAAATAAAACATTGATTCTTGTTTCATTGTCGTTTTCCGCGTTTGAAGTTTTAAAAAAATGTCGTGTCGCTCCAAAAAGCCCGGGTTGGGTTTTTGTTTGTTCTTCGGCTTGTGTTGGCAGGGTTTTATAGTATGTTGCTATATTTGATGCTAAAAGCCATATTGCGAATACGCAAAAAATTCCTGCGGATATCCGCAAAAATTTTCTGATTCTCCTTTTCTTCTGATGTTGTTCTTCCAGAAAATCTATTTTTGGAATTTCATTTTCCATCGGTTTTTAGTATAAAAATATTTTGGAAATTTTTTTCTAATCTTTTTTATTATAGCATGTTTTGTCGTCTTTGGCAATAATTGAACATACATTTTTTCTTTGCGTGTTTATACGTTTTTTGAACATTAATTTTAACGGAAGTGTTTGTCGACTGGCAGGGGTAGCGCGGTAAATACTTGATTATCGGAAAAAACCGTGATATAATAAACTAAATCGGCTTTTGATTGGATATTCGGGCAGTTAGCTCAGCTCGCCCTCCCACCAATTCCAACGGACGGCTAGCTCAGCCGGTTAGAGCGCTGTCCTCACACGACAGAGGTCACAGGTTCGAATCCTGTGCCGTCCATGGAATTGGTGAGAGGGTAAATTAGAGCGCCCCGCAGTACTGCGGGGAGGTTACGGGTTTGACTCCTCTGGCGCCCGCCAAATTGGCATTTGTTTAAAATGAAAATTTGTGATATTATGTACACAAATGGCATAATCACACGAATACGCGCACACGAATAATTAGTGTTATTCGCATAAAATTAGTGTGTTATTGGTGTTATTTTATTATTTATGGAACCAAATTTAGAAAATAAAACAGAAGAACAAAAATTTGAAGCCGGGACGAATGAAGTCCAACCGCCGTCAAGCATCTTAAAAAATATTCTTGTTTTTGTCGGGGAAATCGCGGAGATTATTGTTATTTCTCTCGCTATAATTATTCCTATAAGATATTTTTTAGTCCAGCCGTTTTATGTAAAAGGCGCGTCAATGGAGCCGAATTTTTATGATGGAGAATACTTGATAATTGATGAATTGAATTATCGCTTGCGTGAACCGGAAAGGGGAGAAGTGATTGTTTTTAAATACCCTTTTGATACCCGCCAGTATTTTATTAAAAGAGTAATTGGCTTGCCGGGTGAGGAAATCTCAATTGGAAATGGAAAAATTACGGTTTTTAACAGTGAAAATCCAAAAGGAATTTATGTTGACGAAACAAATTACATGGATGACGGAATCCTCACTTTCGGCGAAACTAAAATAACATTGAACGCGGATGAATATTTCGTGCTTGGGGATAATAGAAATGCGAGTTTGGATTCAAGAACTTTCGGACCGCTTAAAAAAGACCTGATAATCGGAAGGGTCTGGCTTCGCGGATGGCCTCTTGAACGGGTTGGGTCTGTTGAAAAACCGGTTTATGCCGGGTTGGAGTTGTAAAATATAAAAATAATAAAATAGTATTCAAATAATATTGTATTTTTAAACCTTATGCTTCGGACCAAAAAAAAATCTCCGGTAAAATCGGCGGCAAAAATTCCTGTTAAAACAGGACAAATCGTCGGACAGCCGGAAAAAGCAAAGCCGTCAATAAATTTATTGCGCGGTTTTAAAGATATTTTGCCGGTTGAACAAAAATATTGGCAATTCATTGAAGACAGAGCCAAAGGACTGGCAAGCAGCTATCGTTTTGAAAAAATAGACACTCCTGTTTTGGAAGAAACAAAACTTTTTACTACGGCTATCGGAAAACAAACCGATATTGTTGAAAAAGAAATGTTTACTTTTGAAGATAAGGGCGGGGAAAATGTTACTTTGCGTCCGGAGGCCACGGCATCAATCGCGCGTTCTTACATAAATCATGGAATGTTTAATCTTCCTCAGCCGGTAAAGCTTTGGTATTGGGGTCCGATGTTTCGCCACGAACGCCCGCAATCCGGACGACTTCGTCAGTTTCATCAATGCGGTTTTGAAATTATCGGAGAAGCTAAGCCGGTAGTGGATGCCGAACTTATCATTGCGGCGCATGCGATTATAAGCAGTTTGGGATTGGAAACCATAGTGCAGGTGAACAGTATAGGAACAAACGCATGTTGCAGGGAAAAATACAAAACGGAATTGGTAAATTTTTATCGCGCGAGAAGAAGCGCGCTTTGCGAGACCTGCAAAGAACGTCTTAACAGAAATCCAATGCGGCTTCTGGACTGCAAGGAAGAGCAATGTGTTGCTTTGCGCGCCGAAGCGCCGCAAATAGTGGATTATCTTTGCGATTCGTGCAAAGACCATTTTATGAAGGTTTTGGAGTATCTGGACGAAATCAATATTCCTTACACATTAAATCCGCGTTTGGTCCGCGGTTTGGATTATTACACCAGAACGGTTTTTGAAATTTATCTGAAAGGAAACGAAGCCGGAAATTCCGCTCAAGCGGCGCTTGGCGGAGGCGGAAGATACGACTTGCTGGTGGAAATGCTCGGAGGACGCCCGACTCCCGCTGCCGGGTTCGCGCTTGGCTTGGAACGGATTATTTCAAAAATCAAGGAAGCAAATATTCCGGTTGAAGATAATTCTAAAGTAAGCATCTTTTTGGCTTGTCTTGGCGAATACGCCAAGAGAAAGTCGCTTGGGCTTTTTGAGGATTTGCGTCGTGAAGGATTCAAGGTGGCCACTAATTTTTCCAAAGAAACATTAAAAAGCCAGCTTGAAATCGCTAATAAAATGAAAGTAAAAATTACGCTGATTATCGGACAAAAAGAGGTTCTGGATGAAACAATAATCATCCGCGATATGGAAACCGGAGTTCAAGAAGTTGTGGATTATAAGAAAACAATTTCAGAACTTAGAAAAAAATTGGGAATGATTGAATAATAAAAAAGCTTCAGCTCTTGGCTGAAGCTTTTGGTTTTGAAAAGCCCTTTGTTTTCCGCTATTTTCCGCGTTTCGCGTACCGCGCCTGCGCGCGCTTGCGGTTTTTTAATAGGCGGTTGGCGATAGAAATTAATTGCGCCTCCATCTTGCAAGAGAAACGGCGAATAATCGTTTTTCCCTCATCGGATGTTATTGAAAGCGCGCCTTTTGTATTCATTTGTTCGTCAAAATCCTGAACCAGGTAAATTTCCGAACCATTGCCATATCCTTTGAGCCGCCAACATGTAAAAACATGGTCTTTATTGCAGACAGGCGCAAGCGTCCACTTCCACTTATAAGTGTTAATGTATTCGCTGATTTGTTCCCTGGTCATCTGGTTGCCTTTCTGTTTTAAGCCCGTTTTGTTGTTATTTGACTTTATCATAAAAAATATATTCAGTCAAGTGTCTTTGATAAATATATGTGGATATGATATCTTTACACAGTAGTTTATTATATTATATAATATAAATATATTAAGAAAGGAAGGTGAATTTTTGTGCCAAAAGTAAAATCTAAAAAAGGTGAGATGTTTGAAGGTTTGCTCCGCAGATTTAACCGCAAGGTAATGTTAAGCGGCAAAATTCTTCAAGCGAAAAAAATTCGTTTTCGCAAAAAAGAAGGCAATAAAAGGGCAGTTCGCGAAAGCGCTCTTCGCAGGCAGAAAATTAACGTAAAGACAGATTATCTGTTGAAAACCGGAAAAATAAAAGAAGAAGATTTGCGCAATAGGAAATTAAAATTAAAAATCAAGATAAAATGATAAAAGAGCAATTGGAAATTGATTTTAAAGAAGCCCTGAAAGCGAAAAATGAATCCGTAGTTTCAACACTACGGATGCTTCGCGCTGCCACAATGAACAAGGCAATAGAGCTGATGAAAAAGGACGAAGGATTAAATGAAGAAGAAACGATAGCTTTAATCCGTTCCGAAGTCAAAAAGTTAAAAGACGCGATTGTGGATTATGAAAAAGGCGGGCGGATGGATTTGGCGGAAAGCGCGAAAAATGAAATTGAGATAATGAAGAAATATCTTCCGCCGGAAATGGGAGAAGAAGAAATCCGCGCTGTGATTGTCCGCGTAGTTGCCGCCAATCCGGGTGGGGAAATGGGACGTGTTATGGGCGAAGCAATGAAAGAATTGAAGGGAAAGGCGGATGGGGCGATGGTGAGAAGTGTATTGCAAGAGGAATTGGGTAAAACAAAATAAAGAACAAAACTTCCACTAATCTGTATCACAAATACGCACGAATTTGAAAGTTTATTCATTAGTGCGAATTAGTGGCAGAAATTAGTGGAAGTCTATTACAAAGAAAATAAACTATCGTGTCATGCTTCACGGTATAAAAAAAATTAAGTTTTTAAACTTAAAAACCGCTGTATTCGCAGTGTGCGTTTTATTGGCGGTTTTTTTGTTTGCCGGAATCGTTTACGCGCAGGTGGATAATGTTGGTTTGGGGCGTCTCGGAGAAACATCCGGGCTTCCGCAACAGGATTTAATACAGACAATCGGAAGAATCATAAATATCGTTTTGGGATTGCTCGGTATTATTTTGGTCGCATTGATAATTTATGCCGGTTATCTTTGGATGACTGCGGCCGGCGACCCGAAAAAAGTTGAAACAGCGCAAAAAATTATCAGAAATGCCATAATCGGTCTGGCGATTATTTTGGCTTCTTTTGGCATAGCCCAGTTTGTTTTGTATATGCTTACCGGCCGTTTGTTCGGTTTGGGCGGAGGCGCGGGAACTGGAGATACTCCGTTTGATCCTTTTTCTGGCTCGCTTGGAAGCGGAATAGTACAAGACCATTATCCGGAAAGAAACGCCGTTGATATTCCGCGAAATACAATGATAACTATAACCTTCAAAGAAGCTATCGCGCCGGCGGATATTATCGCGGACACGAACGGAAACGGAATTTTTGGCGACGCGGAGGACTTGATAAACGCGGAGAATATTCAAATTGGTCGGAGCGACCAATTGGACGATGAGATATTTATGACAAATATTTTCGGGCGGCTTACCGAAGACCACCGAACTTTTCTTTTTGACCCGCAGGATGTTTTGGGAAGTCCGACGGAAAATACTAAATATACCGTGATAATCGGAGCAGACATACAAAAAGAATCCGGAGGCGCGGCTTTTGAGGGCTCATTCCGCGACGGATATCGCTGGGAATTTGAAATCGGAACATTTTTGGACGCGACCCCGCCGCAAATTTTATCCGTAATTCCGCGGGCAGGGAATACGGAACCCAGAAACATTACGGTTCAGATAAATTTTAACGAAGCGGTTGACCCGACTTCCTCGTCCGGTTCGGTTGAAGTCAGAGATGACGGTAGCATTTCCGGTTTCCGCAATATTGAAATTCGCGCCGGAGAAAATATTGTCTCCGGAAAATTCAGCATAGGAAACGGATATAAAACTGTGGAATTTCAGACCAATGATTTGTGCGGGATGAATTCCTGCGGAGGCGAAGTTTATTGCTTGCCGGGAAATTCAGATATCTCCGTCCGCGTGCGCGCGGCAACGGTTGGCTCAACTCCGCCGACAGCTGCCGGTTTTCCATACGACGGCGTGGTTGATATGTCGGCAAATTCTTTGGATGGAAACAAGAACAACGTAGCCGAAGGTCAACCGGATGATAATTATTCCTGGACTTTTAAGACAAACAACACAATTGACCTGACCCCGCCGATAATTACGCGATTTACGCCGAACATAGAAGAAGGAGAAGTGGCGCTGGATGTTCCGATTGAAGCTACTTTCAGCAAATTGATGAGCGCGACAACATTAAACAATTCCAATATCGGTTTATTTTGCAGCCAGGTTTATGAATATTCTTATGTCATAAGAAGCGTGAATTTGGATGAAGCGGGAGAGCCGGCAGAAGGTGATATAAGTTCGGTAAATACCCGCGCGGAAATTCGGCACGCTCCATTGGCGGCAAGCACCGAAGAAATAAGGTTTGATTATGCCCCGGTAGTGGGTTCAAATGTAAAAGATTTATATCAAAATTGTTATTATCCCGGCGCTGTCGGAGGCGTTTGCGAAGACGGACAGCCGTATTGCTGTAACGGGGTGTCGTCAACGGAATTTTGCAAGGATATTTTAATACCATAATTAATTCAAAACAATGATATCCGGAGGAAAAAAACTTAAAAAAGTTTTAATGCTCGTTGCGGTTGTGGCGATGTCTTTTGCGGTATTCGGAATTGTCAACGCCCAAATAACCGCGGGGTTGGATGCGTTATCCGAAGTTTCAGGATTGCCGACTGGGAATGTTTTTATCGCAATCGCGAATATTATCCGTATAATACTCGGGCTTCTTGGAATAATTTTAGTGGGACTCATAGTTTATGCCGGATTTTTATGGATGACCGCTGCCGGCGACCCGAAAAAGGTGGAAACCGCGAAAAAAATTCTTAAAAACGCAATCATTGGCGTTATTATAGTATTGTCCGCTTTCGGAATTACACAGTTTGTTTTGAATAGTTTAATTAGCGCCACAGAGGAAGGCGGGGGAGGCGTCGGAGGCGGAGGAGATGTTGGAGGCGGAGGTTTTGGGGTGGTAAATTTTGTTTTGCGAGGCATTACTCCGTCCGGAGCCGTGCCAATAAGAAATGTCGCGGTACGCGCCACATTCAATTCCGAAGTGGACGGCGCGACTGTTGCTGGAAATTTTACGGTTACTCGCGCGTCTGACGGAAGCGCGGTTGACGGAACTCTGACTACTGCGAGAAACACGATTGAATTTACTCCGTCCGCAAATTGCCCGGCTCCGAACGAAGACAGAAAATGCTTTGACGCCGATACGGCATATAATATAAGAGCTACGACAAATTTAAGAAATGCAAACGGGCAAAGTTTGGTTTGTGGCGGATTTGCTCCGGATTGCAACGGCAATTTTACAACAGGAAATTTAGTGGACGTGAGCGGTCCGTCCGTAAGTGTCACGGCGCCGGATAACGGAGAATCGGTTTCTTTGGATTCAATGATTATTTTGCAATCATTAGTAACTGACGATGCCGGGGTTTCGCAGGTGGAATTTTTTATTGATAATGTTTTTGTTGGCGCGGATGCGCCCGGTGGGGCAACGCCACTTCAGTTTATTGGCGTTGCGGAATGGAATACAACAGGCGCGGTTATCGGAAAACATAATATAACAGCCCGCGCTTACGATATTGACACAAACACCGCGAATTCATCCGCGGTTTCGGTAAATGTCAGACCCGCGCATTGTTTTAACGGCATACGCGACGCGGATGAGGACGGAAGCGATTGCGGAGGCGAAGAATGCGGGGCTTGCGACGGGTCAAGTTGTGTGGAAAACGCCGACTGCACTTCCGGTTTATGTCGCGGAGGTATTTGTGTTTCATCCCCGAGAATTGAAGAAGTTTCTCCAAATAACGGCAAAGTTGGAAATTATATAACAATTTCCGGAGAATTTTTCGGAACTTCCGTCGGACAAGTGGTGTTTCAGGGAACTCCAAGCCCGGACGATGACCGCAATGCCAATCTCGCGCCGTGTTCCACGGCTTGGCAAAACGATGAAGTTGTTGTTTTGGTTCCGGCCGGAGCGGTAGATGGTCCAATACAGCTTTGCGCGTCAAACGGAGAATGCGATACTACGAATAATGACCGCGGATTTTTGATTGCGGATTTTGATGTCAACACCATCGCGCGCCCCGGAATTTGCGGAATTAACCCGCGGACCGGGTTGTCTGGCGATGCGATTACTATTTCCGGCAGTCAGTTTGGCGCAACGCAAAGAAAGAGTTCGGCAATGCTCGGCGGGCGCGATATTTTGCCAACATCGTGGGGAAACGCGGAAATAAAGGGCACAGTGCCGAATATCGGAACAGGCAAGCAACCCGTTCAGATAACTGTCGGTGAAGAGAAAAGTAACATTATTTATTTTACGACAATTTCAAGAGATGCTGGCACTATTCCTTCAATTGTCGCGATAACTCCGGCAAGCGGTCCGCGTGAAGAATATGTTCAAATTTCAGGCGCGAATTTTGGGCGTGATATCGGCCGGGTGATTTTTAGAAGTTCGGCTAGTGGCGATGAAGCTAATGGTTTGACAAATTTTCCGGCGCAATGCGGCAATGATTATTGGCGCGATGACTCAATTACCATAAAAGTTCCGCAACAATACTTAAATAGTGAAAATACGGCGAACGGAGCTTATGAAGTTCGCGTTGTCCGCGCGGATGGCGCGGAAAGCGGGTCGGTAAATTTTTCAATTTCTGATGGAACAGCGGGACCGGGAATTTGCCGTCTTAATCCTGATAATGGCCCGGAAAATATCAATATTGATGTCTATGGGGAGAGATTTGGAACATCGGTCGGGCAACTGCAATTTACTCTGAATAAAAATGCGACTATTGGGAGTTGGACCGACAGGTCTATTACAAGTTTTGTTCCGCAAGGCGCGGAAACCGGAGCAGTGAGCGCGGTTGTCGGAGCAAAAAAAAGTAATGAAGTTAATTTTACGGTTCAGGATTGCAATACATCCGGATGTAGCGAAGACGAGGAATGTTGCGCCAGCGGAGTTTGTGTTCCAGAAGGAGAAGTTTGCACGGGCGGTCCGAGAGCCGGCGGTTTTGTTTGGCGGTTTTCAACCGGAATTATTCCGACCGTGCCAAGGGTTGTGGAAGAATGCCGGGAAAACGCTTCGCCTTCGCCGTCTCCATGGAATAAAAGGCGGGGCGGAAACAGTGTTTGCATAAACGCGGCGGTAAACGTGAGATTTACCGTGAATATAAACAGGGATACATTAAATGATGAAAATATTTTGGTTTATAAGTGTTCCGGAGAAGCAGGAGAACCATGCGGAGATTTGGCGCGGATTGGCGGATTGATTAGCGCCTATGAAAATGGTTTTCAATTTATACCGGCCGGAGGAAATTTTGTTCCATTGTCGCAATATTATGTTTATTTAACCACCGGAATTCAGGGAGCGGATATTTATGGCGAGTATATGGCGGAAGACGCGCAAAAGTGCGGAGCCGGAAATTCGTATTGTTTCGGATTCTCAACCCGGGGGGGAACAGAGCCGTGCGAAGTTGGAAGCGTGGCAGTTGATCCCGCAAGTTATACAATAAAAAGAAAGAATGGCACGGCCGAATATCTTGCGTCGGCCTTAGACCAAAATGATATTTGCATAACGTTAAATTCAAACGCTTACGATTGGAATTGGACGGTAACGACGGAAAAAGGAGACCCCACCCCGAAAGCCACGATAACCAATAATGACCTTATTGGCGGCGGAGAAAACGGCGAAATGCCCGATGGGAATATTGACGCCGCGCAAACCGCTACAGGATTAGCCGAGACCGTGCCTGATCCGGCGCTTCGCGTAAACGCGGAAATTATAACGGAAAAAGTTTCCGATTTTGGGCAGTTGATTATTGATTTTACCGATCCGGAAATTATTTCAAAATGGCCGGCCTGCAATACCGCTTGCGTAAACGCGGAAATCGGAGTGTTGTTTAATACGCCAATGAACAGAGCAAGTATTATAAGAAGCGGAAATTTTACGGTTTTACGTTGCGTGAATGAAAATTGCCGCCGATTTGACGGGGCATTGGGAGGAGCGGTTGAATATGACGGCGAAAATTTAATTGCGACTTTTAATCATTCCGGTTTGGCGGAAAACACATATTACCGCGTGATTATCCGCGGAGGAAATACCGGAGTTAAAAGTTCTTCGGGAATTAAACTTACGAAAACAAATTACGGTGTCAATAATCAGGATTATTCCTGGGTTTTCAAAACACGCGATTCAAGCGAACCTTGCGCTATTTCAAACGTAAATTTGGAACCCCAACAGGCGATTTTGCGGTTTGTGGGAGAAACAAAAAATTATAATGTCGCGGCAATAGGCGCGCCGGATGAGTGCAATCCGAAAGGACAACGTCTTGTCGCGACAAATTATGATTGGCTGTGGTCGTCTTCTGTTCTGTCGGTCGCGGATTTTTTTACGAGCAGAGGCGCGCTTTTAGATGTTTTGCCGCGTTCAGAAACTGTTTTCGGATGCAGTAATTTGTGTTTGCATACCGGAACAACGCCTAGAATTCCCGTTTGCGGAAACAGGTCAAATGAAAAAGGCGAGGATTGCGATGATGGAAATACGGAAGACGGCGACGGATGCAGCGCGCGGTGTTTATACGAAGGAAACGCGTTGACTTGCGGAAACAATTTAAAGGATTCGTATGAGGATTGCGATGATGGAAATACGGAAGACGGCGACGGATGCAGTTCTATTTGTCTGAACGAAGGTTCTTCGGTCGGCGGGTCTGTTTGCGGGAACGGAGATATAGGCGATGGTGAAGATTGCGACGATGGAAACCGCCAAAACGGCGACGGGTGCAGTGATGATTGTTTAAACGAAGGAACAATTTCCGGTCCGATTTCTTTTTGCGGAAATGGCGATATAGAGAGCGGCGAGGATTGCGACGATGGAAATATTTTAAACGGCGATGGATGCGACGCGGATTGTCTGAATGAAGGAAAAAATCCTTGCGCCAAAGAGGGCGCGGCAAATTGTTGCGGAAATGGAAATATTGAAAAAGGCGAGGATTGCGACGATGGAAATATTTTAAACGGCGATGGATGCGATTCGCGATGTTTGAATGAGGGTTCTTTGGTAAAATACGGTTCTGTTTGCGGTAATGGCGCGACTGCGGCCGATTTGGAAACCGGTGAAGAGTGTGAATTTCCAAATCCTCCTTCCGGAGACAGAAAAGTAGACCCTTTGCAAACCGCGGTGGCGAGAAGCGGCGGAAAAACTGAAATAACGGCTTCTGCCAGCGGAGTTTCCGGCGCGGGAACTTTAGAAGTGATGTGCGTGTGCAAAACAGATTCGGATTGCGGCGCAAACATATCCGCAATCGGATGCGGAAATGGCGGGTGTTGCGCCGCAAGACCTGTGGTGGAAACGGTTACTCCGTCAAACAACAGCACGTCAATTTGCAGAAATTCGGTTGTTATAGTGGATTTTAGCCGGGAGATGGATGAAAAAAGTTTGCGGGAAAATTTTTATTTGCTTGAACCGTCGGAAGGAAGCGAGTGTCCGGCCGGAACCGATTTTATGTCTTCACAATATTGTAAGCGCAAGGGTCAGATAACCATAATAAATAACGACGAAAAAACAACTTTAATGTTTGTGCCGGATACCGCGCTAACACGAGATAAACGTTATAAAATATCAATTCTCGGGGATGCGAATCCGTATGACGCGTCTAAAACCGGCGCGCTTAGCAAAGACGGGGTGGCAATGTATAGAAATTTTTCTTCATATTTTACTACCGGCGCGTATATTTGCACCATAGATAAAATCGCGATGGCTCCGGGTTCGCCCATAAGTTTTGTTGATTTTAAGACCAAAAGCGCGCGCGCCAGGGCTATTTCAATTATTGGCGGAACAGAGCAGGAAATATTTTCTATTCCCGGAGTTTATAGTTGGACATGGAGCTGGGTGAACGGTGATGAGAATTTATTGAGAATGTCCGGTTTTACGCCAAGTGTCAGGATGCTTACGCCGCTCATTAAAAAAGGAAAAACGCGCGTGGAAGCAGCAGCCACAATTACGGAAGACAGCGTTTCCAGCAAGTCATCCGTAGGAAAAAAGTATAGCGCAAAAACCGATGTTATTGTGATGATTTGCGGAAATCCTTGGCCGGCGCGTGTGAAGAATAGTTGGAGCCCTTATATTGATTCAAGCACCAATTTTATGATTTATTATTGCCGCGATGCCGGCGAAGACGGGACAGCAGATGATTTGCCAGATTTAAGTATTGTTCCGACTACTCCGCCGATTTCAAGCATTATTAAAGAATATATTTTACGCGTAAATTGCGGAATATCATCTAACTGCAAACCCGGCGATGCGCTCGGCATCCGGGTTTCGGCCAATCAAGAACATTTTTCACCGGCAATGTGGTATAAAAATCAGGGCTTTCGCGGAGCGCCGATAAAAGTTGAAGTTGATGGTTTTGAGGCAGTGCAGGATGGCAGGACAGTTTACGTGAATGCGGTTAACAGAGCGGTAACAGGAGTATCGCCGTTCAGTTTTATTTCTTACTATACGAATATATATATATTATCTCATACGCAAAATGCCGGCGCGGATGCCCAGGATATTTTTAGCCAAATTTATGAAAATATCGGTTTTGCGGCAAATATAACAGATTTGGATTTAAAAGATTCTCTTACGCGCGACATAAGACGGTTTTCGGATTTAAGGGAAATGGAAGAAAAATTCAGAAATTACGCGTTTTCGCACAAAAAATGCGGAATTTTCGGCGCGGTATGTTCTTCGGATGCGGATTGCCCTTCAGGAGTGGGTTGCGTTTCGGTTTATCCGTTATTGGAAGCAGGCAGTTATATGCCGCGTTTTACCAATTCAAAATGGCCTTCCTGGCAGAATGGTTTGGCAACAGAGCTTGGCGCGGACATACCGTCCGATCCGCTTAACCATCTTGGAGATTGCAATGGCTTTGATTCCGAGACGTGCTACAACGCGGTAAGCAGAAAATTTTTATGGACCGCGGAGTCATATGTTTATTTTTATTCAAATTGCTTGGGAAATAATTATAATTTATTTTATAATCTAGAATTTCCCGAAGCAGGATGGCGCATGAGTCGTCTTTACACCTCAAGCCCTGACTATGAATTAAAATTTGTTGACCCGGACTGGGAAGGCGCTGAAATAAGCAATTATTGCGCTTTGACTGGCGGGGTTCCGGGTGGCGCGGAAATACAAAGCAAATGCGGAAATGGCATAAAAGACGGCAGTGAAGTTTGCGATGACGGAACATTGAATGGAACCTATAATCATTGTCGTTTGGATTGTCGGGGCATTGGATTGCGTTGCGGAGATGGAAAAATCCAGCGGCCGCCAATCGGGACCGAGGTTTGCGATGAGGGTTCTTTAAATGGAAAATACGGGCATTGTTCATGGGATTGCCGGGAATTAGTTGGTTCTTATTGCGGTGATGGCATTATAAATGGAACAGAAGTGTGTGACGGCAATGTGGAAACGAATAATACCGGTTGCGCGATAAACCCTGACGGTTATATGACACAAAAAACAAGGGTTTGCAGAACGGATTGTACCGGTTGGGAAGCATGGAGCGCGTGTCTGCCTTTGGGAAGTTGCGGCAATGGAATTAAAGAAGGGAGCGAGCAATGCGATGACGGAAATTTAAATAACGCGGATGCCTGCACAAACGTATGTAAAACTTCGTATTGCGGCGATGGATTTGTCAGAATCGGATACGAACAATGCGATATGGGCCCGTTAAACGGCGTGCGTTGCACTCCGGGACCGGGTTTGTCCTGTGTTTATTGTTCAAGTTTCTGTTCATTACTGACGGTTAGCGCGGTTGTGGCAAGCGAGGACGAAGTTACCGGCACAATAGAAGAAACTTTTGAAACTCCTATTTTACCGCCTCCGCCGCCACCTTCGTCACCGCCTCCGCCTTCAATAGTTTGTGGAAACGGCATAGTGGAAACAGGCGAGGATTGCGATAGAAATTCGGAAACGCGGAGTTGCACGGTATTAACTTCAATAACCGGTATCGGAGGCACTGTAACCGGATATGCGGGAACGCAGACAAGAACTTGCAGTTCAACATGCACGTGGAACACATGGGGAGCGTGCGCGACAACGTCAAACTGCGGAGATGGCATAAGGCAGAGCCCAGAAGAGTGCGATGATGGGAACGCAATCAATACTGATAGCTGTGTTAAGAACTGCAAGAGAGCAATTTGCGGAGATTATTACGTAAGAACAGGAATTGAAACATGCGATAACGGAAATGATTTGACATGCACAACCGGCTCCCCGGCGGACCCGAGATTGTGCAGATTTCCTGATATGACACCTTCAACTTGTTGTAAAGAATGCAATTGGACAACAACTACATGTTATTTTACTAGGGCTAATCCTGAATGTTCGTCGACTATTACTATAAACTGTTGCGGGAATAGACGCGTGGAAGGCGGGGAGCAATGCGATGATGGAAATTATACAAGAGGTGACGGATGCTATTATTGTATAGTTGAACGTTGCGGAAACGGACGCGTGGAAGGCGCGGAGCAATGTGATGATGGAAATATAGTTGAAACTGACGGTTGCACCACAAGATGTACCAAGTTATAAATAAAAATTAGGAATTAAAATCATAATTCATATGTTTGATGACCAAAATAAAAAAGAACCGGAGGATATTTTTGGCGGGACGGATAAATCCGCGCCGGTAAATTTACCTGCCGGCGCGCCGGGCGTTTCATCGGTTTCTCCGGCAGGAATTCCTCAAAAATCGCACATTGCGTCTCAGCGTCCGGTGCAACCGCAACCACGCCCGCCGATTTCCGGCGATTTGTCCGCCAATGCGAGCAATGCGTTGCGGGCGGGTAACGTGGCAGGCGGGTTGCCGCTTCCAACGGGCGAACGTGTGATGCTTGAAGAGCCGAAAAAGTCCTGGGCAAAATTACTGGTTTTGATATTGGCCGGAATTGTTGCGGTTGCCGGAATCGGCGGATGGGTGCTGTTCAGAGGATATTTTTTAAAGTCGCAGCAGGTAAAACCGGCTACGGAAGAGCAACCTGCGGTCGGAGAACAGCGGGAGACCGAAGGGATTTTTCCCGAACCGGAAACGGATGCGGAACAGCCGGAAGAGATTATTCCCGCCGATACCGATGGCGACGGATTAACAGATGACGAAGAACTAATGATTGGCACTGACCCAAACAATATGGATACTGATGGCGATGCTTTATTGGACAGAGACGAAGTCAAGGTGTATAAAACCGACCCTCTTGACCCTGATACGGACCAGGATAGCTATCTTGACGGAGAAGAAGTTAAAAATGGTTATGACCCGAAAGGAAGCGGAAAATTGTTTGAAGTTCCGGCGCCGGGAGAGTAATAAGGATAAAAAAAGAATTTAAGCCCTTGTTTTAACAAGGGCTTTTAAAATCGGCTTTGTGGATAAAAATTGTTTCATTTTTGACGTATTATTGATATAATGTATATAAGAAGAAATCCGTCAAACCGGATTAGTTTATCCTATTTTTATGCCCAGTAGTGAAAATTTGAGAGAAGAAATATTTTAGTTCAATTTGGGCGGATAAAATAAACTTGTAAAGAAATAGGGTGTATAAAGTAAAAATTACTTGAATACTCAAATTTCTACTACTGGGTATGCCAATAGAGCAAAAAAAGATGGAGAACGGCGACATCGGGGGGAAACAGCCGAAGATTTTTGTAATGCCTGAAAAATTTTTAGGTATTTTGCCTGACAGTAAAACACCGGAAGAAGCTAATGTAAAAACAACCGTCGTGTCTCAAAAACCAATGCCCGCGCCCGGAGCTTCCGCGGTAAAGACAAAAAAGTTTCCGTTAATTCCGGCAATTGCCATGGGAATTTTTATTGTTGTTGCCGGAGGAGCGGCGATTTATTTTTTTGTTTTGCCAAAGCCAAAGCAAATAGCGCAAATTCCGGTTCCGCCAGAAGAAAATATTCCGGTCATACCTTCAATTACCGAAGTGATTCCGAAGGAAGAAGAAACTGCGGATACAACCGCTGAAGAAACTTCGGCGACTTCCACGCCTGTTGAAGAAGAAGGAGTGAGAAGCGGTCTGGATTCTGATGGCGACGGATTAACTGATATTGAAGAAGAGGTTTTTGGCACCGTAGTTTCAAATCCTGATACCGATTTGGATGGATTTTTGGATGGCCACGAAGTATTTCATCTTTACAATCCGGCCGGAACTTCGCCCGAAAAATTAATTGACACCGGAGCGGTCAAAAATTATAAAAATGAAATTGAAAATTATCAGATTTATTATCCGAAAAGCTGGACCATCGGCGGTTTGGGAAGCGGAGGCGCGGACGGAACGATTATAAATTCGGGCACAGGAGAATTTGTGACCATTATAGTTGAAGAAAATCCGAATAATTTGCCGATAATTTCATGGTATTTGGAACAGGCGCCGGGTATAAAAGCCGGTGAAATTCAGACCTTTGTGACCAAAAACGGGCTTGACGGAGTAAAAAGTCCCGATGGCTTTTCGGCATATTTTACAAGAAACGGAGAGGTCTATGTGATTTCCTATAATATCGGCACAAAAATAGAAATAAATTATAAAAGAACTTTTGAGATGTTGTTGAATAGTTTCCAGATAGACAGGTAAAACAATTTATGATTTGCGATTTTAGATTTATTTTATATTATGATAGCTTGTGAAGTGAATATAGAAAAAGGGGGAATTAAAGAAAGACAAATCAAGAAATGGTCTGAACTAGTTTTTAAATTTTTAAAAATAAAAAACGCCGGAATCTCCGTGGCGGTGGTTGATAATGAAACAATAAAAAAAATAAATAAAAAATACAGAAACAAAAATAAACCGACCGATGTTTTGTCTTTTGGCGAAAAAGACGCGGAAAATTTTCCAAAATTTTCAAAAAATTTTTTGGGAGAAATAATCATATCTTTTGAAAAAGCAGTTGAAGAAGCAAAAGAAGACAAAGAAACCATTGAAGAGATGTTTAAAAAATTATTGGCGCATGGCATTTTGCATCTTTTGGGATATGACCATGAAACAAGTAAGATGGAAGAAAAGAAGATGTTCGCATTGCAGGAGAAAATTTTGAAAAAAATATGATAAAATTGGGGCAGTTTTTTAAAAGCATGAAATATGCCATAAAAGGTTTTGCGGAAGTTTTTAAAGAAGAGCAAAGTTTTCGGTTGCAAGTTTTTGCGTCATTGGCGGTAATTTGCCTTGCAGTGTATTTTCGGGTTAAGATATGGGAAGCGATAATTTTAGTTATGATGATAGCGGCGGTTTTGACACTTGAGATATTAAACAGCATTTTGGAACGTATTGTTGATGCGTTAAAACCGAGAATTCATCCTTATGTCAGAATTATCAAGGATATGACGGCATCCGCGGTTCTTCTGGTATCAAGCGCGGCATTGATAATTGGAATATTAATTTTTGGTTCTTATCTAGTTTAAAAAAAATAAAAAAGTGAAAAATATGAAACAAGATATTATAGTCGGTTTGGATTTTGGTTCTTCTGCGGTAAGAATCGCGGTCGGGCAAGAAGATGAAACCGGAGAAAAAAGCGCGGCGCATATAATCGGCGCGGTAGAAATTCCCACGGACGGAATTCATCGCGGCGTGGTGACAAGCATAGATGACGCGGTGACAACAATTTCAACTTGTATAGAACGCGCGGAGCGCATTATTGGCGCGCCCATAGAGCGCGTTTATGTTGGCATAACCGGAAATCATATAATTTTTCAGCCGAGCAAGGGTTTCGCGAGTATCGCCCGCGCCGACGGGGAAATTTCCAGTTCCGACGTTGACCGCGCGATGGAGGCGGCAAAAACCGTTCCTATTCCTTCAAATCATGAAATTTTGCATGTGTTGCCGAAGGGGTTCACGATTGACGGACAATCCGGGATAAAAGACCCGGTTGGGATGACTGGAATCCGTTTGGAAGTTGATACTTGCATCATACAGGGCGCGAAAACGCAAATTAAAAATATAACAAACAGCATTTACAGAACCGGCGTGGAAATTGAGGGGCTGATTTTTTCCGTTCTCGCCACTGCCGACGCGGTGGTTACCGAACGGCAAAAAGAAATCGGAGTTTTAGTCGCGAATATCGGCGCTTCAACCACAAGTTTGATTGTTTATGAAGAAGGAGACGTGATTCACACAAGCGTATTGCCGGTCGGTTCGGAACACATTACTTCGGATATCGCCATCGGACTCCGCACTTCAATAGATGTCGCCGAACGGATAAAGACGGAAATCGGCACGGCATTGCCGGAAAATATCAATAAAAAAGATATGATAAATCTGCGGGATTTCGGCGGCATGGAAGATGAAGCGGTTTCGCGGAAATTTGTGGCGGAAATTATTGAAGCGCGCGTTGAAGAGATATTTGATAAAATAAACGCGCAATTAAAATTTATCGGGCGGAATGGATTGTTGCCCGGCGGCGCGGTATTAACCGGAGGAGGCGCGAAACTCGCGGGCATTACCGATGTGGCAAAGAAAAATTTAAAATTGCCGGCGCTTTTGGGGTACCCGCTTTCAATTACCGGAATCACGGATAAAATAAACGACCTTGCTTTTACAACCGCAATCGGGCTGGTTTTATGGGGAAAAGATAAAAGAACCGGTGAAAACAGTTTTGCGGGGCGGTTCAATGTTTTGGGCAAAACCGCGAAAAGAGTTAAGGATTGGTTCGGGTCAATAATGCCGTAGAATGAAAATATAAAAATGCAAGAATATAAAAGTAAAAAATTTCTCCATCGCGGGAAATTTTTATTTTGTAATTTTTAAAGTTGTCCACAGTTTTTATTTTTTTATTTAAAATTGTTTAAAAAAATGTTATAATATAAATAGGAAAATAAAAATTAAAAAATTAATTTTTATTTAACTAAAGTTTTTTAAAAAAACTTTAGGGGGAAAGGAGGTGAAACAACATGCCAGCTAAAAAAAAGCGGAAAGCCGCCAAACGGAAACCGGCGAAAAAGCGAAAGGTGGCAAAGAAGCGGAAACCGGCGAAAAGAAAGAAAGCGTCAAAAAAGCGGAGAAAATAGTTAAGAAATCTGTGAGATTGATCTCATTTAGAAAAAACGCTCAATAAAAGGGCGTTTTTTCTTATGAAATCGCGCGACATATTGACATTTTCTCTTTTTTGTTATACCATAAAACGATTCGGTCTTTTAAAAAACATAAAGGAGATAAAACAATGAGCCACAAGTGCAAACGTTGCAATACCGGATGGAATGACGGATTAAATCCGTGTTGCTGGTGCGGCGCGGGGCTTTCAAGCCGTATCTACATAGACGATGGCGCGCCTGTGATTTCCGTTTCGCCATCAGGGCTTATTGCCGATTGACAAACCTTTTACAAAGACGTCTTCATCCCTGATGTTGATTTTTCAAATATTCAAATTGATGTTATTAATTGGACTCTTTGTTCGGGTTCGCGTCTTGCCGTCGGCAGTGTTCCGTATGTGGGTTGGTTCTGCGGCAAGTTGCGCGTCGATTGGACCTTTCACGGTGATTTCGGCGACATCTTACGGGCCCGTTCCGCAGTTTAATTCTTTACCCCGTTAAATGCCGCAAAGCGGCAATTTCGCTAAAGCGAAATTATTTAACGGGGTAAACTTTATTCTTTAACCCTTTTGCATTTTACCGTTCTGCTATATTGGCAGGGCGGTTTTTTATTTCCCTAATTTTAGCTGAACACATTTGTTATTCGGTTTATCCACACGCTGGGTTTGACTTTTGTTCAGCGTTCTCATAAGCTTGAAGAGTAAGTAAAAAATAATTTTTAAATTTTATGGCTGAAATTAAACCATCAATAGAAACATCCGCGAATATCAAAGTCGTGGGTGTCGGAGGAGGCGGCTGTTCTGCGGTAAACAGAATGGTGGAAGCAAAAATAAAAGGCGTGGAATTTATCGTGATGAATACCGATATTCAGGCACTTCAAATTTCCAAAGCGCAAAAAAAATTGCATATCGGTAAAACCGTAACCCGCGGTTTGGGCGCCGGAATGGACCCTGAACTCGGAAGACGTTCAGCGGAAGAAAGCGAAAACGAAATCCGAGAATTGCTGAAAGGCGCGGATATGGTTTTTATAACTTGCGGGCTTGGCGGAGGCACCGGAAGCGGAGCCGCGCCAATGGTCGCGGAAATCGCCCGCGATTTAGGCGCGCTGGCAATCGCGGTTGTTACCAAGCCATTTGTTTTTGAGGGAACTCAAAGAATGGATATTGCTGAACGGGCGCACGAATTGCTGACCGATAGAGTTGATACTGTTATTACTGTTCCAAATGACAGAATTTTACAAATTGCCGAAAAGAAAACATCGCTTGTTGACGCGTTCACAATCGCCGACGATGTGTTGCGTCATGGAGTTCAGGGAATTTCCGAAGTTATTACCGTGCATGGCGACATCAATGTGGATTATGCCGATGTCAAGGCAATTATGAGCGACGCCGGTTCGGCATTGATGGGTATCGGAAAAGGAACCGGAGAAAATCGCGCGGTGGACGCGGCGAAGCAGGCGATAGAAAGCCCGCTTTTGGATGTTTCCATAAACGGCGCGAAGGGAATTTTGTTTGTAGTCACCGGCGGTCCGGATTTGGGAATTCATGAAGTTGCCGAGGCCGCGAAAATAATTACCGGTTCGGCGGATTCAAACGCCAAAGTGATTTTTGGCACAGTAATAAATCCGGAAATGAAAGATTCGGTTTCCATTACCGTAATTGCCACTGGTTTTGAAATGAAAGAAAAAATAACTGAACAGCGGCTTTTTTCCGCGAAATCGTCTTATGCCGCGCCGGCATTTATGCGTTCGGAAACAAATGGTTCTTCTGAAAAAAACGGCTTTTCGAAACAAAATGGGAATGGAAATAAAGATACGAAAATAAATTTTTCTGATTTTCCGGCTAACGGAGAAAAAAAAGAAGAAGCGGCGCCAAAAGAAGAACTTGCGGATTTGAATTCAAACGGAATAAATCAGGAAGCCGAGGATAACACGCCGGCGTTTTTCAGGAAAAAATCGCTTTTCGGCAATAATCGGAAAGAAGAAAATGACGAACCCGAAAAACCGGCGGAAGAAAAAACCGGAATCCCGGAGTTTATCCGCAGAAAACTTGGACAATAAAAGTATTCAGAAAAAATCCCCGAGATTTATCTCGAGGATTTTTTAATTTATAGTTCCTGCCAGGTGCCTTTTAATATTGCCCAGCCGCCGCCGGGACCGGAAGAAAATTCCGTATTTAACAATCCATAATCATACCAAAGCGTCGCGTTTTCTTCCAAATCAATGGATTTTCCGACAAGTTCGGTAACCCAGGCCTTGTTATTTACCCAAATTAATCCGTTTGGCGCGAAAAATATCGCGCCTACGGCATTATTCCTGATTTCAATGGCGGAATTGTTCGCTCCGCCTCCGGTCGCGGTGGTCATAAGCATTATCGTGCTATTGGAAGACGCGCCGGTGATGGTGGCGTTTCCAATTATAATTACTCCGTCAGCTACGATTACTCCGCTTCTTTCTCCATACGCCGAATCAAGATGGATTGACGCGCCATTATCAAGCGTGATGCTTCCAGTGACATAAAGCACGCCGGTAAGCACAAGAGTGGAATTATTGTCCAATAATAAATCGCCAATAATTTTTAGTGGGCCAAGTTCTACGGTTTCGCCACCATCTAAGATATAGTTTCCATTGTGAGGTTCTTCTTCCGAAGCATCCGCGACCCATCCGGCAATTTGCGCTTCTGTGATTGGAAAATCAATCGGTTCGGAATTGGGATAAGGATGATGCTCGTCGCCATAAACCGTGGAACCGGAAATGGTGTTGTAATAAGCGTCATCCAATACAATGCAGGATGAAATATTGTCGGCATGCATATCGTCCCATGTTTTTATTTTGGAAATGGTTGAAGTTCCGGCAGCTGTGGCGTCGCCTGTAATAGTGCTCTTTGTTGCCGATGTGCCGGTAATCGGGCCGTTTGAAAAAATATTGCCGGTTACAACCGAATTATTTTTCATAATTAATCCGCCTTCGCCAACCTGCACGCCGAAATTAAAATGCACCACATCCGTATTTATTTCCGCCTGCGTCCGCAGAATCGTCCGCGCTTTTGTGGATGTGGCGCTCGGATAATATCCGGTTGAGGTGATTTGTTTAGTGCGCGAATCTATGTTTGAGATTGTTGTGGTAAAACTTCCGTCGCCCATAAAAATATCGTTTTCGCCAACATAGCTTTCTCCGTAAACTCCGCCACAATCATCCGCCGTTTCCGCATCTCCGTTCAAGCAGAACAACGCTTTGTCTATTCCGGCTTTGGCCAGCTCCCGGGTGGAAATTTTTTGGTTTTGATATCTGATTGTATTGGCGCTGTGCGTGCCCCAGGAAATCAAAGTTGCCGAGCTCGCGAGTATCGCCAAAAGCATCACCATGCTTATTATCAAAACTTGTCCTTTTCTTTCTTTTATTATCATATATTATAATTATATCTTAAAAATGGTATAATTGTAATTGAAATAATATTTTATAAATAAATTATGAGAATTCCAAACACCGCGGAAAAACAAAACGAAATGCGCGATTTGCTTGAAGAAAATTTAAAATACACCAAGGAAATTTTAAAAATTTCCCAAAAAACAAAAAAATATTTATTTTGGGCGCAAATGATGAGCTGGATAAAAATATTGCTGATTGCGGTTCCTGTAATTTTGGGAATTATTTATCTTCCGCCGTTAATCAAGCAATGGCAGGAGCAGGTCAAAGAAATTTTGGAACCGATTGAATCGGGAAGCAAGACCTTGGAGCAAATCCAGAATAATGGCGGCATTTTTGATTTTATAAAAACATTGGCTCCCCAGTAGGAAGTTGAGCCGCCTTTTATTTTATAAAAAACATCTCTGTCAAACTGGAGATGTTTTTGTTTTAAAATCGGAGACAATGGGCACCTTTGACAGTCCTGTCAAAGGTGCCCATTGTCTTGATTGTCTTGAACGTTGTCTTGAAAAAAATCCCATCTCGTGAAAGATGGGATTGGAAAAGATCAATTGGAATAAGGAATTTTGTTAAGGCGGAGGAATTCGGTTATTTGGTCAACCGGAATGGCGACGAAATGCTGTCCACTGGCAACATAACCTTGCATCATGCCGATAATCCGTCCGTCCGCGGTGTAAATTCCCGACCCGCTTACGCCGGGAGCGCCACGGATGCCCATATAAAACCGGGTAAGAGGGCTGAAAAAATTGTTGCGGACATTGAGCCGCGAAATGAAACCGCGGTGGAAACACTTGCCCGCGCTGTTTTGCGACAATCCGTAAGGGTATCCCCAATAATAAATGGTTTGGTTAATCCGGATGTCATCAGCCGAGCCAAAGTGGGCAATGTTTGAAAATGGATAGTTGATTTTGATAACTGCCAGGTCGTTTTCTTCGTTAACGGCGACAATGGACGCGGGAGCGGCAATTTTGCTGTGTTCGCCGACCATGACATGAATCCTGAACGGATTTTCGTCTACAACATGGTGGTTGGTGAGAACAAGACCGTCGTGAGAAATGACGTTTCCGGTTGCCGAGCTAAACGCAAAGCCGGCAATTTTGTCAACAAAAATATACGGCAACAGCGTGCTTGTGCTATCGGTTTCCGGCAAGGACAGGTCGTCGTCATCATCAAGTTTGAAAGTGACTTTGATGGGAACGGCAACTTTTTGGCTGTAATCAATGCTGTAATCTCCACGGATATGATTGTCTGGGAAGCCAACTGAAGAAGATGAAGCCCCGCATCCGATAATCAGCGCAAAACAAACGAATAAAAACAAACACGTCGTACTTCTTTTGGCGTTCATTTTCTTTCCTTTCGCCCGCCGAAGCCTTTCAAGCAAAGGCGGACTTTCCTTTTTTGCTGATTTTTTGTTTATGAATTGTAAAAAAACTCTTTGTCTTAAATTTAACAAACTGATTGTCAAATGTCAAACTATTTGACTAATTTAAACGGACTTCTGTAAAATAGTATAATAATTATTAATTTTAAAAAATATGAAGACCGTAGAGTCGGTGGCGGAAGGCCACCCGGATAAAATATGCGACCAGATATCCGATGCAATTCTGGATGAATATTTGCGTCAGGACCCGAACGCGCGCGTGGCGGTAGAAACATTCGGTTCGCACGGACTTTTGGTAATCGGAGGAGAAATTACAAGCCGCGCCGAAGTGCGTCCCGAACTTATCGCCGAAGAAGTTTATAAAAAAATCGGACATACCGACAAACTGGAAATTTTGGTGAATCTGGAAAAACAATCTCCAGATATTGCCATGGGAGTTGATACTGGCGGAGCCGGGGACCAGGGCATAATGTACGGATACGCTTCGGATGAAACGCCTGAATTTTTGCCAAAGATTTTGGTAATGGCGCACGCGCTTACAAAAGGACTGGCGGATTTGCGCAAACATCATCCGGATTTTTTCTGGCTTGAACCCGATGGAAAATCGCAAATCACAATGGATAACGGAAAAGTAATATCCGTTCTTGTTTCCACCCAGCACAGCGAATCCATTGCCAACGAAGTGATTAAAGAAATGCTTACGCGCCACCTGATACGCCCAATAGTCGGCCAGCTTGACGACATTGAAATTTTGATAAATCCCACCGGCCGGTTTGTAAAAGGCGGGTTTATGGCAGATACCGGACTTACCGGAAGAAAAATAATGGTGGATACTTATGGCGGGCTTTTGCCTCACGGCGGCGGCGCGTTTTCCGGAAAAGACCCGTCCAAAGTGGACAGGTCCGCGGCTTATATGTGCCGATATGTTGCCAAAAATGTCGTGGCAAACGAACTCGCTAAAAATTGCCTGGTTTCCGTGGCTTATGCCATTGGCAGGGCGGAGCCGCTGATGGTCAGCGCCCGCAGTTCCGACGGCAAGGACTTATCCGCGGTTGTCAAAAAAGAATTTGACTTCAGGCCGAAAGCGATTATTGAGCGGCTGAATCTTTTGCGTCCGATATATCAGCAAACAGCTTCTTATGGTCATTTCGGCCGTCCGGAACTGCCTTGGGAAGAGGTAATAGTGATATAACAATCAAACTCATAAAACACCTTTGAAAATTCAGAGGTGTTTTTAGTTATAAATAGCTAATTTTAGCCAAAATATAGTCATTTCCTCTTGACAAAAGTGAAAAAATGTGCTATAGTTATATGTTAGTTCGTTGACATTAACCTATAACAGAAACAACCTATACAGGAGGAAAAGATGCGGAAAAAATCGGTTTTTATGGTGTTCTTGATGGTAACGTCCCTTTCTTTGCCGTCTGAGGCGGAGACAGGGCATCACGGTGGTTTTGACGCCGCTTTCGCGGTCGCTGCCGGCGTGGGCACAGACGGGCGTTCGGGGTCTTTCCCGGTGCTTCTCCGTCTTTCGCACGAGCGTGTGATGGTCGGTGTGGAGGCGAGCTTCGTGACTCCCTTTGGCGTGGGATTGAATGCTCTGTTCTACGTGTACAACGGTCCGCGTTTTGCTATTCACATCATTGACCCGGGGATTTTCTATTCATTGGGCGAGGGGTTTGAGATTTCGTCCCCGACAATGCCGAGAGCATTTGACATCTCGGCTGGTGCCGGAGCGGAAGTTCGCATCAACGACTGGCTCGCGGTCACGCTGGACTGGCGGGTTTACCTGCCAGACCCATTTAGGGTTATTCCAGCATACGCGGATTATGGTTTTCGGGCGTTTTTGGAATCAGTGAAAGGAGGTCAGCTATGGCTCGGCGTATCGCTCACTCTGTACTAGCCATCGCGGTGTTCACGATGTTCGGGTGCTACGGACAGGACATCAGTGACGGTCCTATTCCCATCTGGCTGGATTCGCGGTGGGACGAAGAGGAGCAGGACGCGATCATCTACGGAATGGAGCGCTTAGAGAAGGTGACGGGGTTGGATTTCTTCAACTTCGTCGGTCTCCATGAGGACAGCAGCGGCGAGTTTGATTTTGATGATATTGACGACAACAGACATGTCGTCTATAAGCTCATCGAGCCTAATGAGGACACGCTGTACTTTGAAAGGAGATACGCCGCCGCCAACGGCAGGATATTATCGG
Source organism: uncultured Gammaproteobacteria bacterium (assembly GCA_964525225.1). GTDB lineage: Bacteria > Patescibacteriota > Patescibacteriia > DYHP01 > DYHP01 > CAZGDX01. The sequence goes on along the minus strand of CAZGDX010000002.1, from coordinate 31,985 downwards.
GTTATGGGCTACACAGCGACATTTTGCTGTATTGGTACAATTTTTCTCCCCGGTTTGACGCGAGCGAGAGAGACGACTACTTCGTCTACATTTCTAACTTAGTCACTCATGAGAGTGATCATTTTCTCGGACCCGGCCATAACGATGTGGCCTGTGACGCGTCATTGATGACCGGTAACGGGATGTGCACGCCAAGAGGCGAGTACGTGGAGATTACGCAGGAAGATGTCGCTCAACTCTGTGTCTTCTACGACTGTCCGGCTCGCTGACCGTTTTGTTCTTTTACCCCGTTTTTCCCTTGTGGAAAGCGGGGCTTTTTTATCCCTCACCGCAATCGCAGACGCTCCATAGCTTTTGCGACGGGATGAATGCGTTGAGAGATAAATATATCAAACTCATAAAAGAGCGGAACAGCGGTGAGAGATTTCAGAATTGAAAAAAGAATTGGATATCCCGAGCGTAAGCTCGGCGTGCTTCATTGCCGCTTGACATATTTTTACGCTTATGTTAAGATGTAATCAAATTAAAACATACCATAGACAGCGAGTGTCCTTTGGGACTTAATCTTCAAAGCTCGCCGAGGCAAAGCCCCGCTTAAAGCTTTGAGCTCAACAATCCCCGGAGTATTTTGGAAGCCGCAGGCGTTTCCGTGATACTAACCGGCAATCAGACGGGATTGTTCTTCGAGCTTTGGGCGGGATAAAATAATTTAATTATTTTATTTATGTCTGTGGTTAAACCGCAGATTTTTAATTATATGGCTAAAAACAAGGAACAGAAAAATAAAATAGTCAGCAATCTAAAAGAAAAAATTTCGCAAATGAAGTCCCTGGTTTTTTTCGGATACGAAGGATTAACTGTGAAAGATATTGAGGATTTAAGAAGAAAATGCAAAGAGGCGGGCATTGAGTATACCGTGCCTAAAAAGACGTTGCTTTCGGTTGCGATGAAAGAAGCCGGAGTGGAAGTAAATCCGAAAGATATTAAAGAAAATTATGGCATTGCCATCAGCTTGAAAGACGAAGTCGTTGTGGCAAAAATTTTGCATGATTTCGTGAAAGCGCACGAAGCGGCAAAAATTTTGGGCGGTGTTTTCTTCGGAAAATTGGCCGACCAAACCATGGTTTTACAGCTTGCCAAGCTTCCGAGCAGGGAACAGCTTCTTGCGAAATTGGTCGGCTCGATCAACGCCCCGGTTTCCGGATTTGTTAATGTGCTGGCTGGAAACTTGAGAGGGTTGGTCCAAGTTCTTAATTCAATTAAAAATAAAAAATAAATTTTTTAACATAATGCAAATATCATGCGAATGGAATGCGAATGACGCGAATAAATTATTTGTAGATTGGCATATCATTTGTAGATTTGCATCATAATAAAGTATGGCAGACGAAAAAAATGTCGTTGTTCCAGAGAAATTTCAATCTCTCGTTGAACAAGTGGAAAAAATGTCCGTTTTGGACTTAGCCGAACTCGTTAAAATTTTGGAAGAAAAATTTGGCGTTTCAGCGGCAGCCACGGTAGCGGTGGCGGCAGCGGGCGGCGCGGCGGCAGCTGCTCCGGCAGAAGAAAAAACAACCTTTGACGTGGAAATCACGGAAATCGGAGCAAATAAAATCGCCGTAATCAAGGTTGTTCGCGAACTCACGGAAATGGGTTTGAAGGACGCGAAGGATTTGGTTGAAGCGGCTCCGAAGGTTTTGAAAGAGGGAGTAAGCAAGGCCAGCGCTGAAGAAATGAAGACCAAATTGGAAGCAGCCGGCGCGAAAGTTACATTGAAATAAAATCAATTCAAAAAATCCTCCTTATGGAGGATTTTTTGTTTAATTTTTTATTTGTTGGACTCAATATGCGAGGCGATAATGCCGAGCACTTGCGTACCGGAGAGAACAAATATTTTATGTTCCGATTCGTTTATCACAAAATCTTTTAGGTCTTTGAAGACAGGGGATATATATTGTCCTTTTAAAACGCCATTTTTGTCAAAAGCCAAAATACGGTTGTTTGTTTGGTCTAAAACATAAATATATTTCGCTTCGTCGTTTGTCCACATTTTTGCTTTTTCCAATTTTAATTCTTCTTGCCCGATAACTTTCGGAACGCGCGCGTAAAATCCGGTTAATTTTCCGGCATAATATTTTATAATATTTCCATTGGTTTTCAGGGCGTAAATCGCGCCATCCATCGCCATCGCGAACGCGTTTGCCAGTTCCGCTTGCCCGTCTTTTGCCCAGTCGCTTCCTTTGCCAAAACCTCCCGTCGCGCCATTGTGTTTTATAATTTGCTGTTTTGAAGAAGAAAGCGCGTATATTTTGCTGTTATAAATTTTGAAATCTTTAAGCGCGTAATCCGCGTTAAAACTTAATGGGCTGATTTTTTTATCTTTCAAATTTATTTCCGCGAGAGTTGAAATTCCGGTTTCCGTGTTTTTCCAAACCAGAATTTTTTGCGTGTCCGTTTGCATCCATTGTTCAGGAGTTGCTTCCGTGTTTTCAAAAGAGATAAACGGGCTCACTCTGCCGGTTTCCGGATCTAATTTCAAAATTGACGCGCTGACGGGGCTTAAAATGTAAATGTCTTTTCCGCTTTGCGCCAAATGTTCTCCGTCCGCGTTTCCCAAATCGGCTAAAAGCCGCGGCTCCGCGACTTCAATAACCGCCAAAATTTTTTTCAGTTTTTCGTTCAATATCTGTGTGAGATATGCTACTTGTTTTTTCTCATTTTTGGTTTTTTGAGAAAGTTTGGAAATTTTATTTTCCGCGTCAGCCAAAATATTTTCCGCTTTTTTGCTGTCTCCGTAAATCATGCTTGCCTCAGCGGCTTCAGTCATATTTTTTATATCTTGAATTATGGCATTATAAGCCGCTTTTTCTTCTGCATGGCTTTGTTGGGCTGAAAATAAAAAGATACTTTGGGTAAAAATAAACGCCAAGAAAATTGATGATACGAGAAGATACTTGCTTTTTTTGGGAAGAGCGTTAAACCACGAAAATAATTTGTTTTTATGGTCGCTAAAATCTTTTTTTATGCCTTCCCGCGCTTTATCGCGCGCGCCGTTAAAGTTGGTGGCAACGCAAAAAAGGCGGTAGGATGTTCTCAAAAAAAGAATTGTCGCCATTTTGGAAGCGAACCATAAGTTCTCTAAAAATTTTCTTAAATTTTTGGTTATGGAACCGTTAATTTGCCGCGCGATTTTTCTCGGAGGAAATTTGGCGGGTTCCTGTCTTTCCATTTTTGACAGCAAATTACCAATCGATTCCCCGTATTTTTTAAAAAGATTCGGATGCGAAAGCACATTTTCCGTTTTTTTCTCAACGTTCCGGAGTTCATCCATTGAATTTTTAAAGAAATTTCCAAAATGCAATCGCGCGCGCGGCGATTCTTTTTGCAAAGATTCGTTTTCGTTGCCGGCAAGTTTTAAAATAAAAGCCGCGGCGCCGTTATTATTCCATCTGCCGATTTTGCTTTTTAAAAATTCAATCGCGCTTTGCGGAGGAAGGGCCGCGATTCCGCGTATTAAATTTTCTTCGCTGATTTTTTCCCATAAATTTTTTGTGGATATTATCAAAGTGTCTCCGCCGTTCATATTCCCGCTTAAAAAATTCGGAAACAGTCCGTCGTCGCCGTTATTGGAATTTTCTTCGGATTGTTTTGTCAGGTCCAGAACTTCGTATGTTTCCTGAAAATTTATTCCGGTTTGTTTTTTTCTCGGACGTAAAATTATCGCGCAAATATCTCCCCGCCCCGACAAACTTAATGCGTTCTCGTTTTGCAAAGCCAATAAAATATTTGAATTTCTGAACGCGGATTTTATGTCATTTTCAATGAAGCAGGAATTTATTTTTGTATTTATGTTTTTTAAAATTGATTCCAATTGCGCCTCAACCGCTATTTGCGGAGAAGAGAACCGGGAGTATTTTTTTTGCGATTCGGCTATGTTTTCCGGATTTTCCAAGAAAACAATTGTGTCGCTGATTATTTTTAAAAATTGCTGATTGGCGCTTTGAACCAATCCGAACAAAAAAGTTTTTCCCGACGGGTCGGTATTTATCTGAACCGGAGATACAAAATTAATCACAAGTCCGCCCGGCTGGTTGCCGCTTAAAAGAATCTCGGATGTTTTAACCTGTGAATTAAGCATATATGTTTGTCCATATATAATTATACAATATAGATAAAATATTGACAAAATTTTTAACAAGGGCGAAAAATAAATAGAATCGCAGTATTGTTTTGGCGTTTGGTCCGTATTTGTAAAAAAATCCGTCTTTTGCTACAATTTATCGCGGAGGGAATAACAGAAATAATATAAACGATATGCAAAAAATAGAACATTCTTCATCGGCGCTTGAACACTTATTTGGTTCAAAGACGCGCGTGCATCTTTTATACACCCTTTTTAACCAGCCGGAAAAAAAGTTTTTTGTGCGCGAGCTTTCGCGTCGCGTTGGTGTTCAAATCAATGCCATCAGGAGGGAATTGGAAGGGCTTCTGAAAGAAAATTTTATCGTGCAGATAGAGCCGGAAAATAATAAAAATTCCATGACGGACAAAAAATATTTTGCCATCAATCAGAATTTTATTCTTTTCCCGGAATTAAAAGCGCTGTTCGCCAAGTCGCATCTTTTCTTGAGCAAGGACTTAATTGACGCGATAAAGGGAACAAACAAGGTCTCGTTGGTAATCTTAACAGGAATTTTTACAGGCGCGAAAAAAACAGAAACCGATTTGGTGGTTGCCGGTTCAATAAACCGAGATAAATTGCGCGATATAATCCGCCAGTTTGAAATTGGCTTGGGATTTGAGATAAATTACACATTGATGGATGAAGAAGAATATAAATACAGAAAGGATATAAGCGACCGGTTTATCGGCAGAATTTTTGATGAAAAATACATTGTTGCGCACGGCGAATTATAATTGAATACCAAACATACTCATATGTTTTTGTTTTTGGACAAAACAGTTGAACAGATAAAAATTTTGATTGTTGACGGCGTCGGAAAGATAATAAAAAGAAAAGTTGCAAAAGGCAAAAAAGATATTTTGCCGGCAATTTCCGAGATAATAAAAAATCAAAAAATTTTCGGCATAGTCGCGGTTGCCGGTCCTGATTCTTTCAGTATTTCCCGCGGAAAAGTTTCTATTGCCAACACGCTTTCTTTTGCTTGGGATATTCCGGTCGCGGGTTTGGGCAGGAGTGAATTTTTCGGAGAGAAAGATATGGTAAAAAAAGGACTGGAACTGATTAAAAAAACAAAGGCGGGAAGAATGATCTTTCCAGTTTACGACAGGGAACCGAATATCACGGTTAAATAATTTTCAATTATCAATTTTTCAATTATCAAACAATTGCGCCCGAGGCGCATCCGCCTTGGGCGGAGAAAATTCGGATTTGATTTAAAATTTATAATTTAAACTTTAAAATTTTCGCCCCTATGCTTCCTCTCAATAAGCATCGCGTATACGAAATCATCCCGGGTGCCATTGTCTGGGCGACTCTTTTGTCGGGCATAATCCTTTCGTTTCTGCAGCCGATTTGGGTAATTTATTTTATAATCGTTTATGATTTGTTCTGGCTTTTTCGCGTGCTTAATTTTGTAATGCATCTTTTTATTTCCTGGAGAAAATACAAATTGGCAATCAGAAGAAATTGGCTTGAAGATTTGAAACAACTGTCCGGGTGGCAAAAAATTTATCACTTGATTCTTTTGCCGACGTACAAAGAAGATAAAAAAGTTATTGAAACAACTTTGGATAATCTTTTGAATGTCGCTTATCCGCTTGAAAATATAATTATCGTTTTGGGCGGAGAGGAACGCGACAAGGATAATTTTTTGAAAATCGCGGAAGACATTAAAGAAAAATACGGCAATAAATTTTTTAAATTCCTAACCACGGTTCATCCGGCGGATGTGCCTGGCGAACTTGCCGGAAAAGGCGCGAACGGGGCTTATATGGGCGTTGAGGCCAAAAAGCTTATTGATGAATTGCGGATTCCTTATGAAAATATAATAGTTTCCAATCTGGATGTTGATACTTGGGTTCATAAAAATTATTTTTCCTGCCTTGCCTATACGTATTTAACCGTCCAGAATCCGACGCGCGCTTCGTATCAGCCGATCGCGCTTTACGGAAATAATATCTGGGATGTGTCGGCGCCCGTCCGCGTTGCCGCTTTCGGCACCACTTTTTGGTTGATGATGGAGCTTGCGCGTCCGGAACGGCTCGTAACTTTTTCATCGCACAGTATGAGCTTCAAAGCGCTTGCGGAAGTTGATTTTTGGCAAAAGGATATTGTTTCGGAGGATTCGCGGATATATTTTCAGTGTTTATTGCATTATCACGGAGATTACCGCGTGGAGCCGATTTATCTGCCCGTATCCATGGATACGGTAACCGGCGCGAATTACTGGCAAAGTTTGAAAGCGCTTTACCGGCAACAGCGGAGATGGGCATGGGGAGTGGAACATTTTCCTTATTTAATTTCAAATTTTTTAGGCGACAAATTAACACCGTTAAAAATCCGTCTGCTTACTTTGTGGCGCGCGTTAGAAGGGATGTTTACTTGGGCAACGGCCCCGATTTTGATTTTTGTTTTAGGCCGTCTTCCGCTGTGGTTTTTGGACCAAAGTTCAAAACAATCGGTCGTCGCGCAAACCGCACCTTTTACGATGGAAAAAATAATGATGTTAACCATGGCAGGGTTGATAATATCAGCCATTTTAAGTTTGCTTTTATTGCCTCCGCGCCCGAAAGAAAAACGCGCGTTCACATGGCTGATAATGATTTTACAATGGGTGCTTTTGCCCGTCACTTTTGTGCTTTTCGGGTCAATTCCGGCGATTGACGCGCAAACCCGTCTGATGTTTGGAAAATATTTGGGATTTAACGTAACGGCGAAGAAGCGAGATTAAATCAAAATCAAAGCGCGTGTTTTTATATGTTTCGTAGATTAGACATTAGTAATTAGATATTTGGCATTTCAGTTTATGATTTTTATCAATATTATTTCTTGGAACAGCATAAAATATTTGCCGGACGCGCTGAAATCTATTTTTAATCAGACATACAAAAATTTTTCCGCGCTGGTGATAGACAATGGCTCAACCGACGGAACGGTTGAGTTTTTGCGCGCCAATTTTCCGCAAGCCAGTATTTTGAAAAATTCAAAAAATTTGGGTTCCGCGGCCGCGCGGAATCAGGGAATAAAATTTGTGTTCAACTTATGCGAAAAAAACAATTTGAACCCGGAAGATAATTATATTCTTATAATGGATTCAAACATAATTTTATCCCCGGATTTTTTGGAGAAAATTTCGGCCCGCGCGGACATTCTCCGCGAAGGCGCGAGTTTCGGGGGAAAGATTTTAAAAATTTTTCACGAAGATTCGGCGGAAGATTGCCCGGCCGGAATTTTGGACGGCGCGGGACTTAAAATTTTTAAAAGCGGAAAAATAATTGAACGGGCTTCCGGAGAAGAGGATAAGGGTCAATATGATTCGGAAGAAGAAATTTTCGGCGTTTCGCGCGGTCTCGCGCTTTACCGTTTGAGCGCTTTGAAAACCGCGGAAATTAAAAACGGATACTTTGACCGGCAATACTTTGAATCCGGCGCGGATGACGATTTGGCGTGGCGGCTCCGTGTTTTCGGATTCAAATCTTTTTATGTCGGAAATGCCGTCGCCCGACGGCATTGCGGAATTTATTCCGGTAAGAAAAAAAGTTTAAAAGCGTCGCTTTGCGAAATAAGAATAAAAAAAGGAACATCAAATTATTATTCCGTCGCTAATCACCTTTTTACTATTTTTAAAAATGGTTTCGCGGCAAATTTGGCGGCAAATTTTCCACGGATGTTTTTTTATGAATTGTCAAAATTTTTATATATTATTTTTTTTGAAACTAAAAGTTCGGGAGCGTACTGGCGTTTTGTAAAAAATTTTTCCGGAGTTCTGGCAACGCGGAAAGAAATAATGTCGCGAAAAAAAAATTGCGCGGAAGAAATGAAAAAATGGTTTGCCTGAACTTGACGCGGCGAATGATTTTTGGTAAGACAGGGGTAGGCAAAACGTTAAAACAGGCGGTAAAACGGATTGAAAATTTAATTTATGTTTGTCAAAAAAATCGCAATTGATTTGGGGACAACGAACGTTCGTGTTTTTGTTCCAAAAAGAGGAGTAATAATAAACGAACCGTCAGTGGTTGCGGTTTCTATTTTGGATAAAAAAATATTGGCTGTCGGCGCTGAAGCGAAAGAAATGCTTGGCAGAACTCCGGAGACGATTGTGGCAATCCGTCCACTTCAAAACGGCGTGATTGCGGATTACCGCACAACCGAAGCCATGCTCCGTTATTTTATAAATAAGGCCTTGGGAGGAATCAGGTTTTTCCGTCCGGAAGTTATGGTCGCGGTGCCGGGCGGGATAAATTCCACCGAACGGCGCGCGGTAATAGACGCGACAATCGCGTCCGGCGCGCGCGCCGCGTATATTATCAAAGAACCGATCGTTGCCGCAATCGGCGCGGATATTCCAATAGGCAGCGCTTTGGGAAATTTGATTGTTGAAATCGGCGGAGGCACCGCGGAAATCGCGGTTTTGGCTCTTGGCGGAATTGTGGCAAGCGATTCGGTCAGAGTCGGCGGCAACAAATTGGATGCGGCGGTAATGGAATTTATCCGCAGAAAATACGGGCTCGCGATAGGAGAACGCACGGCCGAAGAAATAAAAATCCGCATTGGTTCGGCGATGTATATGGATGAAAAACTTTCAATGGAAATCAAAGGGCGCGATATGGTTACCGGTTTGCCGAGAATTCTGACTTCAACTTCCGACGATGTTACGGAAGCGATTCAGGAAGAGCTCCGCGACATCATTGAGGGCGTAAAAAAAGTTTTGAATCTGACGCCGCCCGAACTTTCCGCCGATATCATGGATAGGGGGATGATGCTTTCTGGCGGCACCAGCCAGTTAAGGAATCTTGACCGGCTTTTGGCGCAGGCAACCGGCGTGCCGGCTTATATGACGGATGAGCCGTCTTTCAATGTCGCCAAAGGCACAGGTGTCGTGCTTGAAAATTTGGAATCGTGGAAACGTTCCATACTTGCGACCAGATAAAATATGATAATTGGAATAGATGCTTCGCGCGCCAATCGCGCGCAAAAAACAGGCGTGGAATGGTATTCTTACCGCCTTATAGAAGAATTGAAAAAAATAATTCCGCAAACCGAGCGGGTTGTTTTGTATTCGGATGAACCGCTTGTCGGGGATTTAAAAAAGATGCCGGATAATTGGTCGGAAAAGATAATAAAATCTTTTCGTTCGCCAAAATCAAAAAAAATATGGCTTTGGACTCAGCTCGGATTGTCTTTTGAAATGATTTTTTGCCGGCCGGACATTCTTTTCGCGCCAAGCCACGCGATGCCGATATTTCATCCTAAAAAAACCGTAATAACGCTTCACGATATCGGTTTTTTGAAATTTCCAAAAGCATATAAATCGCCGGCGCGCGCGTATCACAGATTTTCCGCGTGGTTTGCCGCTAAGTTCGCCTGGAAGATTTTAACACCCTCGGAATTTACCAAAAAAGAAATCGTCGCAACTTACAAAGTAAATCCGGAAAAAATTTTTATCACTCATCTCGCGCCGTCAATTGATTTTTCAAAAAATTCCCCGGCGGAAGCAATCTTGGAAAAATATAAAATTACAAAACCATACTTTCTTTTTGTCGGCAGAGTTGAAGAAAAGAAAAATGTTTTGGGGCTTTTTTCGGCATTTGAAATTTTTAATAAACTACGAAATTACGAAAATAACGAAATTACGAAAAACGAAATGTATAATTTGGTTTTTGCCGGACTTCCGGGATTTGGTTTTGAAAAATTAAAAAAAGATAATAGCCGCGTGGTGATTACCGGTTTTGTGAAAGATGAAGATTTGCCGGCGATTTATAAAAACGCCGAAGCGCTTATTTTGCCGTCGTTTTACGAGGGTTTCGGAATTCCTGTTTTGGAAGCGTTTGCCTGCGGAATTCCCGCGATTGTTTCCAATACTTCATCCTTGCCGGAAGTCGCCGGCGGCGCGGCAATTTTAATTCATCCCAATAATCCCGAAGAAATCGCCAAAGCGATGGAAAAAATTATGGACTCTGAAATCCGCCGGGCGCTGATTGAAAAGGGGAACGCGCGCATTAAAGATTTCTCCTGGCAAAAAACCGCGCAAAAAACATGGGAAGTTTTATCCAAATAAAATACCGCCCCGTAAAATGGGGGCGGTTGTTTTTTATTCTTCCAATTCTGAGAGAAGATATTTAAGCTCTTCCTTAATTTCCGTCTTAAATGCAATCATCATGCCGTCGGCAATCGCGTCTGTTTCTGCTGAAACAATCGCGGTTGTTTTGCCTTCAATCTGTTCTATTTTCTTTTGAGTGTCAAGCAGCGTCTGCGCGTGTTTAATCTTTTCGGTAAGCTGTTCGTGTTGTTCAGCAATTTGGCTAAAAATCTTTTTCTTTTCCTCGTTTTCAAAATCCAAACCGCTGTTCCCGCAATCGGCGAGAATCTTTGTTTTTTCCAGTTCTGTGTTGAATTTTTTAATTTCGCGCGAAAGCGCCAGCTCAACGCGGAGTTTTGTTTCGGTTTTCAGAAGTTTCTTTTTTCGGCAATAGCTGGTCAAAGAGCGGATAATGCCGCATATCCCGACAAACATTAAAGGCGCGGTGCCGAGTGAAAAAAACCATGGCGCGCCAATAAATAAAATAAACGCGTTTGAGATTAACCCGCCGGTTACCAATCCGGCACCAAGCGGGTCAAGCGCGTCGCGCAGAGCCAGACGGTTTATCGCGCAAGCTTCGCCAAAGTGGTACTCGTCATAAATCGGATAAATTTTCAACACTTCTTCGGCAGTAATCTCTTTTTCGGGTTCGGAAATAATGGCGGTGGAATTTTTTGTCATCGGTTTTTTCCTTTTTAAATTTTTAAATAGCTTTTGATAATAAAATTTAGCATAATCGCGGAAATTTGTCAACAGCTCGTAAATGTATTAAAATTAAGCAATGATTGGAAACAAAAAAATACTGGAATTTCTAAGCGGAACGGTAGCCGGTGGAAGGCAGGCGCATGCTTATCTTTTTACCGGACTAGAGCGAGTGGGGAAGACCCGCGCCGCGTTTCTTTTGGCTCAACAAATTTTGGGTGTATCTGGCAATTTTGGTCTTTCGGCCGGCGAAGAAGAAATGATTGCCAAGCTTTCTGGCAATGCGGATTTTTTTATTGTCTGCCGCGAACGGGATGAGAAGACCGAAAAAATGAAAAAAAATATCAGCGTGGAACAGGCGCGCGAACTCACAAGCAAGCTCCAAATGTCATCGTTTCTGAATTCATGGAAGGTTGCCGTAATTCCCGAAGCGGAAAGTTTGTCAATTGAAGCGGCAAATTCGCTTTTAAAGACGCTGGAAGAGCCGAAGGGAAAAACCATGATAATTCTTTGCGCGCCGTCGGTCGGTTCGGTTTTGCCGACCATAGTTTCCAGATGTCAAACGATAAATTTTTTGCCGGTGAAAAAAGAAGAAATAAAATCCGCTCTTGTCTCCGCCGGCGCCTCGGAAAGCGACGCGGAGAATTACGCGCGCCTTTCTTCCGGCAGGCCCGGAATTGCCATGGAATTTTTCCGCGGCAAAGAAAAATTTGAGAATTACAAAGAAGAGGTTTTGCGCTGGCAGGAAATCGTGTCCGCAAGCATTGCCGGAAGATTCCGAAAACTGGAAGATTGGTTTTTTAAAAAAGGCGATGCCCCGGATAAAAAAGAAAAAATTGAATTTACCTTAAAAATTTGGAATTTATTGTATAGAGATGTATTATATATAGTAAGCGGGCGCGAAGAAAATCTGACAAATGTTTTCGCGAAAGAGGAACTTAAAAAAATTTCGGCAAAATACGGAAAAGTTCAGGTCGCCGGAATTTTAAATTCCTTAGTCGTTGCCAAAAAACATCTGGGAGAAAATGTGAATCCGCGATTAGTTATTGAAAATTTAGTTTTAAAATTTTAGGAGGAAATATGAAAAAATTTTTATTAACGTTATCATTATTATTCGCGTTTTTGGTTTTTGGCGGAGCCGGATGCGTGCAGATAAATTTCAGCGGAAGCGCCGGCGCGGACGGCGGAGTTTATAAATCATCGGACAAAGGCGCTATCTGGGAGCAAAGAATAAAAATTCCGACAACCGACCAAAAGGTTTCAACAATCGGAAATTTAAATATATTGTCTTTCGCGATGGACCCGCAGGACAATCAGGCAATTTATATCGGTTCTCAGGGCGCCGGTCTTTTTTATTCTTACGATGCCGGCGAAAGCTGGACGCAATCGCCGACATTGAAACGCGGAGACGTGCCGAGCATTGCGGTAAGCCCGTCGGATAAATGCACAATTTACGCCGGATTTGAAAATAAAGTTATAAAAAGCGATGATTGCAGTCGCACGTGGAAAATTGTTTTTTTTGACAGCAGGGCAACAAATAAAATTCTTGCGGTCGCGACAGACCACAATAATAGCGCAATAGTTTACGCCGGCTCCATGACCGGAGATATGTTAAAAAGCAATGATAGCGGGGCAAGCTGGATGCCGATAGGGCGTTTTCAAAGCCCGATAAAAAAGATTTTAGTTGCCCCGTATAATTCCGCGATAATATATGTTCCGACGCAGAATAAAGGAATCTTCAAAACAAAGAATGCTGGCGGGGGATGGGAGAATCTGTCAGATGAATTGAAGTCCTTCAATTCCGCGTTAAATTACAAAGATTTGAAATTTGACCTGACCGCGCAAGAGACCCTTGTTTATGCTTCGCAATACGGATTGTTAAAAACATCCGATGGCGGGCAGACGTGGACGGCGATTGAACTTTTGACTCCTCCGAAAGCCGCGACAATTTACGCGGTTGAAGTTAATCCAAAAAACGGAAACGATATTTTTTATTCCACGGCCACGACTTTTTACCGCACATTGGACGGCGGCAAAAAATGGATTACCAAAAAGCTTCCCACAAAACGCGCGGCTTCATCCATAACTTGCGACCCAAAAAATCCGAACATAATGTATATGACAGTCCGCCGCGTTGACCAATAAAGATTTTTAAGCTAAAATCAAAGAAGGTTTTTCTTAATTCGTCATTCCGACCGAAGCGACCAATGGAGCGAAGTGGAGGAATCGCTTAACTAAACATTAAACAAAAAGAGAATCTTTAAGGGATTCCTCGCCGTTGCTCGGAATGGCATCGTTGCAATATGAACTTAAACGAATACAAAATAAACTTTGAAAAAGCTCTGGATTTTTTAAGAAAAGAGCTCGGAGGATTGCGCACAGGCAGAGCCACTCCGGCACTGGTGGAGGATATTATTTGCGACGCCTATGATGCCAAAATGGAAATAAAGGGACTGGCGAGCATCCAGAATTTGGATTCCCGCACTCTTATCATAGAACCGTGGGACAAATCGGTTCTTAAGAATATTGAAAAAGGCATACAGGCGGCCGGAATTGGTTTGAATCCGATAGTGGACGGTCCAAAAATCCGCATTGCTATGCCCGCGCTTACCGAAGAAAATAGAAAAGAACTCGTAAAAGTTATGGGCAAAAAGATGGAAGAAGCAAAAATGGCAATGCGTAATGTTCGCGATGAAATAAAAGGGAAAATTGAAAAAGCCGAAGAGGACGGCGAAATCGCCGAGGACGAACGTTTTCGCCTTCAAGACCAGCTGGACGAAATGACCAGAAATTATAATGAAAAGATAAAAACGCTTGGGGAAGAAAAAGAAAAAGAAATAATGACGATATAAATTCAATATATACTTTGTCATCCCGAGCGACCGCGCCCGCTAATCGCCAGCGATAGCGTGGCGGGCGGGAGTCGAGGGATCCCTTAAAGGTTATCGAAGCGATTCCTCCGCTCACTTCGTTCGGTCGGAATGATAAAATTATTTTTTAATTATGGCAAAAATAGAAGACATAATATCTTTATGTAAAAGACGCGGCTTCATTTTTCCCGGTTCTGAAATTTATGGCGGGATGGCAAACAGCTGGGATTACGGTCCGCTTGGAGTAGAACTCAAAAACAATATAAAAAATGCCTGGTGGAAGCGGTTTGTCCACGGCCGAAGCGATATGGTGGGAATTGACGCGGCATTGATTATGAATCCGAAGGTCTGGGAGGCCTCCGGACATCTTCAAAATTTTTCCGACCCGCTTGTGGAATGCAAAAAGTGCCACGGTCGTTTTAGGGCTGATACTTTGGCCGACCCGAAAAAATGCCCGAATTGCAAAGGCCAGCTTTCCGCGCCCAAACAATTCAATATGATGTTAAAGACCTTTATTGGTCCGGCTGAGGAGACATCCAATATCGCGTATTTCCGACCGGAAACCGCGCAAGCAATGTTTGTGGATTTCAAATCAGTTGCCGAAACTTCGCGCAAAAGAATTCCGTTTGGCATCGCCCAAATCGGTAAAGCATTCAGAAATGAAATCACGCCGGGAAATTTTATTTTCCGCACCCGCGAATTTGAACAAATGGAAATTGAATATTTCATCGCCCCGCCGGATAATGACAAAGATTGGGGAGTTATTTTTGAAGATTGGCTTAAAGAAATGTATGAGTGGATGGCATTTTTGGGACTTAAGAAAGACCATCTGCACGATTTGGAAGTGCCGAAAGATGAGCTGGCGCATTATTCCAAACGCACCGTTGATATTGAATACGATTTTCCGTTCGACAAGAAAGAATTATACGGCATTGCTTACCGCACGGATTTTGATTTATCTAATCATGAAAAAGCAAGCGGTGAGGATTTGAAATACATGGACCCGGAAACGCAAACCAAATATGTTCCGCACGTAATTGAACCGACTTTTGGCGTTGACCGGTCAGTGCTCGCGGTTTTATGCGAAGCATACACGGAGGAAAAAATTGAAGAAGAAACCCGCATTGTCCTGAAACTTCCAAAAGCCATCGCCCCATACAAAGTGGCGGTTTTCCCGCTGTTAAAGAATAAAGAAAATTTGGTGGAAAAAGCGCGCGAAGTTTATAATGAACTTAAAAAATATTTCACCTGCGATTTTGACGACAACGGCAATATCGGCAAACGCTACCGCCGACAAGACGAAATCGGCACACCGTATTGCATCACCGTGGATTTTGATACTTTGGAAAAAAACGAAGTTACTGTCCGCGACCGCGATACGATGAAGCAGGAAAAAATAGCGGTAAAAGATTTGAGAGATTATTTAAATGAAAAACTTATATGAATAAAGCCGAAATAAAGAAAAATTTTAACAGTTGCGAAAGGTTAATAAGGAAGTCGCTTGTAGAAGAAATGTTCGCTGAAATTATGCCCGAGGTGAGGTTTATTGATTGTGGGGAACAAACTGAAACTGATATAAGAAATAGTATTCAGAAGCCATATTTTAATGGGAAAAATTTTAAATTATATCATTCTAATTGTCTCGATATTCTATCTGAAATACCTGAAAATTCAGTAGATATGATTTTTGCCGATCCGCCATACTTGTTGTCAAATGGTGGCTTCTCTGTTCATGCGGGCAGACAAGTTGGTGTAAATAAAGGGGATTGGGATAAAAGTAAGGGTGTAAGTAAGGACTTCAAATTTCATTTAGACTGGATAACGGCATGTAGGCGAGTTTTAAAACCGGAGGGAACGATTTGGATAAGTGGAACTTATCATTCTATATATCAATGTGGGTTTGCATTACAAAGCGCTAATTTTCATATTCTAAATGATGTTGCGTGGTTTAAACCGAATGCCTCACCTAATTTAAGTTGTAGATTTTTTACCGCAAGTCACGAAACATTAATTTGGGCGCGCAAAGAAAAAAAAGCAAAACATTATTTTAATTATAGTTTAATGAAGAGCGGTCAGTGGGATAATGATTTTATAAAAAAACCAGATAAACAAATGCGTTCAGTTTGGGCCATAGGTACGCCAAAAGATATAGAAAAGAGATTTGGTAAACATCCAACACAAAAACCAGAAGATTTGTTAAAACGTATTATACTCGCAAGCACAAAAAGAGGGGATTTAGTTTTGGATCCCTTTACTGGTAGTTCCACAACAGGAATTGTTGCGCATCTTTTTGGGCGTAATTTTATAGGTATAGATATGGAAGAAAAATTTTTAGATTTATCAATTAAACGTTTTGAGGCGCTTGAAAATAATTTAAATAAAAAAATAAATTTTCATCCCGTAGTAATGGCGGGTGCCTCAATTTTAGCAAACTAATATGATCAATAATGGAAAGGGCGGAGGAAATACTATAACGGGTTTAAATTTTGAAAAAGGGCGGGATATCGTCTCGCTATTAAAGAAAGTTAAAGGGTATAAGGTTACGGAAAATATTATTTATTATGATGGACACGAGGTGGCGAGAAGTTACAAAAAGCACGGATTGTACCGTTTTTTGGAATCACAAAAAATTAATTATCAAGAATATATCTCTAAACAGTTACTTCCGGATGAGGCAGTTTATGTTATTCATAATAATACCCTGTTTGTTATCGAGATGAAGTTTCAAAAAGTTGCCGGTTCGGTCGATGAAAAATTACAAACTTGTGATTTTAAGAGAAAACAATATCGTAAATTGATGGCGCCTTTAAATATTGAAGTTGAGTATATTTATATTTTGAGCGATTGGTTTAAAAAAGCACAGTACAAGGATACTTTGGATTATGTTATATCAGTTGGCTGTCATTATTATTTTCATTATTTACCATTACAAAAATTAGGATTGCCCGTACCACAATAAACTATGTACAAAAAACACATCTTAAAAAACGGAATACGATTTTTGGAAGTGCCGTATAAAGGGACTAAGGCTATTACAGTCCTCGTGCTTTTTAAGGTTGGCTCGCGGTATGAATCCGATTCGCTTAACGGCGCGTCGCATTTTATTGAGCATTTGATGTTTAAGGGCACAAAGAGGCGTCCGACCACTTTGGATATCTCTCGCGAATTAGACGGCGTAGGCGCTGAATATAACGCTTTTACAAGCAAAGAATATACAGGCTACTATATTAAAATTACATCAGAACATTTGCAATTGGCATTGGATATGCTTGAAGATATGCTTTTTCATTCCAAATTTGACGCCAAAGAAATGACCCGGGAGAAAAAAGTTATTTTGGAAGAAATAAATATGTATCGCGATAATCCGATAATGCACATTGAAGATATGATAGAAGACGCGGTTTTTGACGGACACACCTTGGGTCGGCCGATCAGCGGAACAAAAGAAACTATGGAAGCAATGACCCGTGCTTCTGTTTTGGATTTTAAAGAGCGGTTTTATAAGCCGGAAAATATTGTCATCGGCATTGCCGGAAATGTTGATGGAAAAATTTTGCAAAAAACGCAAGAATTTTTCGGCTCATTCAAGGGTTCAGCCAAAGAAACAATCGGTGAATTTCATAAATTTGAACATCTTTGCGGAGTTCCGAAAGTGGTGATTGAAAATAAAAAAACCGAACAGGTTCAGCTGGCGCTCGGGTTTCCGGCTTATGCCACCGGCGACAAACGTTTGCCGGCGCTTACTATGTTATCCACGATTTTGGGAGGCACAATGAGCTCCCGCCTTTTCACCGAAGTCCGTGAGCGTAGAGGTCTTGCGTATCATGTCCGTTCGCAAGTTGAAACTTACGAAGATACCGGCGCTTTTGTAATCCGCGCGGGATTGGACCCGGCGCGTATTGAATTGTCGCTTAAAACAATTTTAAATGAATTGAAAAAGATAAAGAAAAATGGTGTCACATCTGCCGAACTTGCTCGCGCCAAAGAAACCGCAAAAGGCCATATGGCGCTTGCGCTTGAAGATTCCGAAGCCCTTGCCGCGTGGTATGCCAAACAAGAACTGATGAAGCAGGAGTTGAAAACTCCGGATGAAAAGCTTGAAAAAATTTACCGTGTTAAAAAAGAAGATGTGAAAAAAGTCGCGGAAGAAATAATAGACGGGAAAAAGATAAGTTTGGTAATTATCGGGCCTTTTGATAAAAAAGAGAAGTTTGAAAAATTATTGAAAATTTGATTAACTACGTGGGACCCGTCCCCCCGATAGGGGACGGGTCCCCGAAAGTATAAAATTGATAATTATGTTTTATGCCATCGCCAATTGGAAAATGGAACTGACGCTTAAAGAAAGCGTTAAATTGGCGCGTAAAATCGTCCGCGGAGCTGAAAAATTTGGCGTAAAAACTATTCTTTGCCCGTCTTTCACATCTTTGGAAGAAGTCGGCAAAATCACCAAAGGCAAAAAGACCGGACTTGGCAGCCAGGATATGTTTTGGAAAGAAGAAGGGGCTTTTACCGGCGAGGTCTCGGCAAAAGAATTGAAAAGAATCGGTGTTAAATATGTAATTTTAGGACATTCGGAAAGAAGAAAACTCGGCGAAACGGATAAAATTGTCAGGCAGAAACTGGAAGCCGCTCTTTTGGCAAATCTCACGCCAATTTTATGTATTGGCGAAACTTGGAAAGAAAGAAAAGCGGGATTGGTGAAGAAAATTTTACAAAAACAAATATCAGCCGCCTTTAAGAATTTGAAAATCGGCGATAAAAAAATAATTATTGCTTACGAACCGGTTTGGGCGATAGGCACCGGCCGTCCGGCGCGTCCGGCAGATTCAAAAGAAGCGTTGGAAATAATCGTGAAAGAACTGAAAAAATATTTTTCCGAAAAAACAATCAAAAAGCAGATTACTATTATCTACGGCGGAAGCGTTAATAGTAAAATCATAGCGGATTTTATAAAAGATGGGGGAATGGCAGGAGCTTTGGTTGGGGGAGCGAGTTTGGGTGCAGGCGAGTTTTTGAAGATTATTAGAAATATAAAGTAAGTCAATTTTACCCCGTGTCATTCCGATCGAACGTAGTGAGTGGAGGAATCACTTCGATAATGTTTAAGGGATCCCTCGGCTACGGCTCGGGATGACAACGTTAGGATTTAATTTATGCTATCTTACTTGGCTTGGTCGCTTATCATAATAAGTTCGGGCGTAATCGGTTTTATAATTGTCGGAAAATTTCCCCAACTTTCCATTATTAAAGTTGAAACGGTAAAGTCGGAACGCGAAGCCCAAACCAAAAAGAATATTTTGGTTAAGCGTCTGAAAAGAATCCGTAGCAAGTGGTTTTTGGGATTGATAAAATTATTATCGCCGCTGGGGCGAATTATAAAAAGCAGGGCAATTAAAATCTATGACCGCGCGCTTCATTTGGAAAAGCAATATAAAGAAATGAAACCGAAAAAAGAAGCGGCTCCGGACGTTAAACTGGAAACATTGCTTGAAGAAGCGGAAAAGCTGGTTGAAGATGAAAATTGGAAAGAGGCGGAGCAAAAATATCTTCAGGCAATAGGTCTAGATTATAAAAATTCGGCGTCTTATGAAGGTTTAGGTGATGTGTATCTTAATAAAAAAGAATTTAAGGAAGCAAAAGAGACATTTGAATTTGTCGCCAAATTAAATCCGGGAAAGGCCTCGGTTTATGTTTCTTTAACCGAAGCCGCGCTTGGGCTGGGAGATATTGATAAAGCGATAGAATATCTTTCAACAGCGCTTGAAATTGAGCCGAATAATCCGAAACATCTTGATTTTTTAATAGAAGTGGGTATAATGGGAAAGAATTATCGCGTGGCGCGGAATGCGCTGGACAAACTTCGCGAAGTCAACCCGGAAAATCAAAAAATAAAAGATTTTGAGATAAGATTAAAGAAATTAGGAAAGCGGGCGTAAAGCTTCACGCCACCGAGTATCACGCCGTTGACCGCGGTGTGCCGCAAAGACCAAGTCGGGATACTTGGTGGCGTGAAGTTTCAGATTTACGCCGTTGTAGCTCAGTGGCAGAGCAACTCCATGGTAAGGAGTAGGTCGCCAGTTCAATCCTGGCCAACGGCTTTGTGAAAATTAAAAAACCGCCCTTTTTGGGCGGTTTTTGATATTGAGGTTGATAAAATCTTGCATTTATGGTAATATTCGGTTATAATAATTTTCAGATTTGCCTACCGATAAGGCGGGCTAAATAACGGGCAGACCCCCATACCAATAATCTTATTTAATGTCGGTGTGGTGGATTTGTTCAAGTTTCGTCTAAAATTGTACAATTTTGTAACCAAACACAAAATTGGTATGGGGGCAGGTACCCAAGCGGCCAACGGGGGCAGACTGTAATCTGCTGGCTCACGCCTTCCTAGGTTCAAATCCTAGCCTGCCCACTCTATCTCTAATCAACTGCCGACGTAGCTCAGTGGCAGAGCAACGGTTTTGTAAACCGTAGGTCGTGGGTTCAATCCCCACTGTCGGCTTTTTCTTAAAATAAATCTATATGTCTCAAGATAATTTGATAAAAATGGAATGCGCCGCATGCAAGAGAATAAATTACCATTCGCACAAAAATAAAAAGACATTGAAAGAGCGTTTGGAACTCAAAAAGTATTGCAAATGGTGCAAAAAGCACACAGCGCATAAAGAAACCAAGTAATTTTGTTATTCAATTTCGCAATTAAGTAGACATTCGTAAGAATATGCCCTCAATTTTGTCGCTTGCGGTTGTGTTTATAACAAGTTTTTGTCTGATGGTGATAGAGCTTGTTGCCGGACGCTTAATGGCGCCATATCTTGGTGTGTCTTTATATACTTGGACCAGTGTAATCGGGGTGATTCTTGGAGGTGTGAGTTTAGGAAATTATATCGGCGGGCGGATTTCCGATTCTTTCGGTTCACGGAAAGTTTTGGGCGTGATAATTATCCTTTCCGGTGTTTCCAGTTTATTGGTTCGTTTTACAGTGCCATTTTTTGGAGAGCTTTTTCAGGGAACTTTTATTCCTTTATATGTCGCGACATTTATTTTTTGCCTTTTGGTGTTTTTTCCAACCAGTTTGTTTTTGGGATGCATTTCTCCGCTTGTCGTGAAACTTGACCTGCGCGTCATTGAAAAGGCCGGGCGCACGGTCGGGCGCATTTACGCCATTTCGTCTCTCGGAAGCATTATCGGTACTCTTTTGACAGGGTATTTTTTTATTTCTTTTTTTGGCACGAAAATTATAGTGCTGGCGGTTGCTTTTATTCTTTTGGTTTTGGGAATTTTAGTTTTTGAAATGCCGTCAAAAATATTGTTTGGAAAATCGGGAATTTTTCTCGCTTTGATTTTTTTGACCGGCGCGGTTTTACCAGGCAATTGTTTGGAAGAAAGCGACTATTATTGCATAAATATCCGTCAGGTTTCTGCCGGAGTAAATGTTTATCAGCTAAAATTGGACCATTTGGTGCACAGTTATATTGATTTGGACAATAGTAAACGCTTGCAGTACGATTATGAAAAAATTTACGCCATTCTTATAGATTATTATTTGGCAACAATTCCGCCGGCTGGCGAAAAAGAATTTTCCACATTTTTTTTGGGAGGCGGGGGATATACGATGCCAAGGTATCTAGAGAAAAATTATCCGGCGTCAAAAATAGAAGTGGCGGAAATTGACCCGGAAGTGACGAGTATAAATTATAAAAATTTGGGTTTGCCGGAAAATACAAAAATAATAACCGCGAATACGGACGCGCGGATTTTTTTAAAAAATTTGCCAACGGATAAAAAATATGATTTGGTTTTCGGCGACGCGTTTAACGATTATGCCGTGCCATATCATTTAACCACCAAAGAATTCGGCGAACTTGTAAAATCGCATCTTTCGGAAGAAGGATTTTACGCGGTAAACATTATAGATGATTATAAATTCGGCAGGTTTGTTTCTTCTTACGTCAGAACGCTTAAAGAAATTTTTTCTTATGTTTATCTCGCGCCACTAACTTCTAATTGGAAAACAAACCATCGCAATACTTTTGTCGTTTTGGCAGGAAATAAGGAAATTAACAAAGAGGCGTGGGCGGATATTTTCCCGAAAAATGTTTTAACCGAAGATGAGGCAGAAGATTTGCGTTTTTTGGTAACGGATGAAGAATTGGCTAACTTTATCGAGCAGAAAAAAACTGTGCTTTTAACTGATGATTACGTGCCTGTGGACAATCTTTTGGCGCCGGTTTTTAAGGACGGATACTAATTACAAGGACGGTCCTTGTAATTAAATTTTGACGAATTAAAGTTTTTGAGTTAGAGTAGTTAAGAACAAGGACGGTCCTTGTAACTTATGAAAAATAGAGATTATAAACAATTCGGAGAGGGTGCCTATTATCATATCTATAATAGAAGTAATAACAAAGAAAAGATCTTTCTGTGCAAGGAAGATTTTAATTTTTTTCTTTTGAAATTAAAACAAAATTTATTTCCGGATAAAATTTTGAGCAGAATGCGTTCGTTGCCATCAAATTCTTTTTCGCTTGTTTGCTATTGTTTGATGCCAAATCATTATCATTTATTAATAAGACAAAACACAGATATTCCCACAAGCAAACTTTTACAAAGAATTTGCACCAGTTATTCCATGTATTTTAATAAAAAATATCAAAAAAGCGGTCACGTATTTCAAGCGAAATTTAAACAAGTAACGATTGATACTGATAAATATTTATTGTGGCTTTGCGCCTATATCCATCAAAATCCAGCTGTGGCCGGAATAGTAAAGAGCCCGGTAGAGTACCAATGGAGCAGTTATGGGGAATTCATAAAATCGGATATAAACAGCGATTTGTGTCAAAAGAGTATTATTTTAGATCAATTTAAAAATAGTTTAGAGTTCGCAAAATTTGTGGATGATAGTTATAAAATTATAAGAGAAAGAAAGGATATAGAGCATTTATTGATGGATAATTTATGATACAAGGACGGTCCTTGTAATTGACAATCGGCGAAAAAAGAGGTAAAATAGCTAAGAATATAAATTGATGATGGGGGCGTGGTGAAATGGTATCACAAGGGTCTCCAAAACCTTTATCGTGGGTTCGATTCCTACCGCCCCTGCCATCAGTTTATTTTTTGAACTTTAAAAATAAAAAAAAGAAAGAGGGCGCAAAATGCCGATGCCAATGGGAATTGACCTCAGATATCTTCTTTACCGACCTTGGTTGTGGCCCCAGTTGGGATACAAAATCATTAAAATTATCATTAAAGAACGGAAAAACAGGTAGATAAAGTGCAGGGTTTGGAAAAAGATTATATCAAAAAAGTTTGCTGGAAAGGCGGGAAAGGAAAAGAGAAGTGCAGGTTTTTGCGATATGTGATGATTAACGGCAGGGCAGTTCCGATTTGCGCGAAAAATACCGCGAGTGGAATTAAACATTCTAAAAAGATTGATGAATTGCTTTGTGAAACTCCAGAAGAGCTGGCTGACGACGTGATTCATTCCGCGGATAATTGCGAAGGCAGAGCAGGAGAATTTATGTGTCTTTTGCCGCAAAAAAGTTTTAGCTGAAATTAAAATCCACTCCGGAAATTGGGAATGGATTTTTTTATTTTATCACTTTATTATTTTCCTGCCGGAGGAACGTATTTGACCTGCATTTTTATGCCGCCAACCTTAACACCTCTGTCTCCGCCCGCGTTCCGCAATCCGATTTCAAGAGTTGATTCCGGAATTTTTATCAGGTTCAAGTTTTTCCAGCTGGCGATTGTGGTTTCTGTCGGATAAACAGAGTCCGCGAGAATGTGGCTTATCATAAAGCTGTCTATGCCATCAAGCCGGTAAAATGTCTGAATGGCGGAGGGAGAACCCGATTGCTTTACGTGCGCGGCGCAAGGAATGATGTCAATTTGTTTTATCGCGGAACCGTCCGGAATTTTAGAGATATTTACTCTAAACGATTCCATGTTTTTGTAAATATCCGAAGAAATATAATCTTCTCCGCTGCATTTTTGTTCATCAACAAGTGTGAAGTGGTCGTCGGTGCGGACATTCGCGTCCCAATTCCCGTAAAATCCGTCTTCTGAAGGAAAGAGAGTCGCAACGCGGACATTTTCCGCTACTTTCACCTGCACGCGGGAATTTTTTATTAAAGTTTTTGAAAATGTGGAATAAGGCGAAAATACTTGCGTCCCCATTACAAAAACAAAGACGCTGAAAATCAAAAACAAAACGGAAAAGAAAAATTTTCTTTCCACGATTGCGTTTTTGATTTTTCCGCAAAAGCTTTTTGGCTTTGGCGCAAAACGTTTTGTAGGCATATTAAAAAATTAAATAGTTAATTAATTTATTTTTTTTATTGCTTGTTGATAATTTAATTATACCACATTTATAAATGCAACACCTGTGGATTTCTGTTATAATGGAAACATATAAATATTTTTTGCATTAAAATTCGGGATTTAATATGTCAAGCGTGCGCTTAATTATTTTTGTAGTCGCGGGCGCGTTTATAGTTTGTTTTTCTGTTTACAAATTTTCAACTATAACGCCGGCAGGAGTAAACGCGGATAATGGCATTTATTTTTTTGATAATTTATTTGAGCGTCTGAAACTCGCGTTTTTGAACAGCCCGGATGAAAAACTTGAAAAAATATTGGAATTTTCAAAAGAAAAAATAGGCGAATTGAAAGATTTGGAAGACAAAAACAAAACAAATCTTTTAGCAAAAGTTTACGAACAGAACGAAAATTATTTTTCAAAAGCGATAAAGCAAATTGAAAAAATAAAGGAAGCCGGCGAAGACGCTTCCGGATGGGAAAAAGCGGTGAGCGAGCAAATTTTGGCGCAAAAAGAAGTTTTGGCGGTGGCGCAAGAATCGGCGCCTGTTGAAACAAAAACAATTATTGAAAATGGAATCGCGGCCGCTGAAAAATTATCAAATATGATAATTGAAAACGCGTCAGAGCCGGTAAAAGAGATAATAGTTTATCAGATAAAAAGGGCGGAAGCGGCGATAGAGGATAAAAAAGCCGAGGAAGAAGCTGCTAAAAATCAGGAAGAGAAAATACTTCTTTCCGATTCCGAAAAGCTTTACAACATCTGGATTGAAAGTTTATACGCGAAAACTTTGCCGAAGGCGGATGACCCTTTTTACATCCGGGCGCACATAAAACGGAGGGATGACGAATGCAAATTTTTTTCAGGAGAATTTATTTTGCAGGTTGGGGATAAAATTTACAGAAATCAAATAGACAAGATGATGCCAAGCGACGATTTATGGATAGACCTAGGACCGATTATAATGGAAAAAGGAACATATGATATCTCGGGTCGACTTGTGGATAATCAAAACAGGATAATTTCAATAAAAGATTTAAAAATTTTAGTTGATTAAGATTATGCCCAGTAATACAACCCAGTATAAAAAGCTAACGCTTTTATACTGGACTCCGCTCACTATCGTTCACTCCGCTTTTAAACATCTGAAAGCGAAGCCCGGTAGCGAACCGAAGGTTATGCTACTGGGTTGATATACTGGGTATGCAAAAAATACTTCCACTTTTAATGATTTTTTCATTATTGTTTTTTATTTTTCCGGCCGGAGACGCGTCGGCTGCATCAATAATGTCCGGCGACTTGATAAAAGCAAGTCAGCCGGCGGTTTATTATTACGGAGCCGACGGGAAAAGATATGTTTTTCCAAATGAAAAAACTTATAAGACATGGTATTCCGATTTTTCCACGGTAAAAACAATTACCGATGAAGAATTGGCAACAATTCAAATCGGCGGGAATGTTACTTACAGACCGGGCATAAAAATGGTAAAAATTCAGACAGACCCAAAGGTTTACGCGGTAGCGCAAGGCGGAATTTTACGTTGGGTTAAGACAGAAGCGCTGGCTATTTCTTTGTATGGCGCGGATTGGAATGAAAAAATAGAAGATATCCCTGACGCCTTTTTTACCAATTACTCGGTTGGCGCGGATGTGGTTTCGGCAAGCGATTATAACGCGGAAACTCAAAAAAATTCCGCGCCGACGATAAATGATAACAAAAATTTGCAATGCGTAACCGATTCAATCATTTGCGGTTTAAGCATAGTCGGCGCGTCGGCAACCGGCATAACTTCATCTGCCGCGAAAATAAGCTGGCAAACCAATTCGGCGGCAAAGGGCGAATTGCAATATAGCGACAAACCGCTTAACGAGATTGCGCCCGTAAAAGTTTCTTTAACCGGTTTTCTTTCATTGCAAAACGTTTCGCTTTTAAATCTCTTGCCAAAAACGACTTATTATTACAAAATAATCGCCGAAACCGCGGATGGCTTAAAAAAAGAAAGTGAAGAGTTAAGTTTTACCACCCTTGACGGATGGGGAAATTATAATTTAACCGGCTCTTTTTTCCGCCAAAAAAATCCGTCTGTTTTTGCTTCCGCGGATAATTTGGGCGCCGTCTGGACAGATGATTCCAGCAGCAATATTGATGAGATAAAATTCGGAATTATTGGGAATGACGGAAAATTAAACGTCGGCCCGTCGGTTGCATCTTACAACAGCAACGAATCCACAGACCCATCAATTGCATGGAGCGGTCTTGATTTTGGAATTGCTTGGGAAGATTTCAAGATAACCAGCAGAAGAATCTATTTTGTCCGGCTGGATGCATATGGCGGACGTCAGTTTGTGGAAAAAACTGTCTCTGCCAGCAGTATCGGCCACGCGAAAAATCCAAAAATTGTTTGGAGCGGAAGTGATTTTGGAATTTTTTGGTGGGATTCAAACGCGGGCGCGGATTACAATTTTACAAAAGGGTCTTTGCATTATCAAAAAATCAGCCAAACAGGGCAACTTATCGGAGATAATACGAAATTGGTAATTACCTTATCGGATGAATTTAAACCGGAAGTTGTCTGGGGCAATGAAGAATACGTGTCAGTTTGGGCGGACAGCAGAAATGGACAAAGCGATATTTATTTTTTACGGAATGATGAACAAGGAAATGTTTTGGGAGGAGAAGAAAAAAGAATAACCGAAACCTCGGAAGAATCAACAAATCCGGCAATTTATTGGGATGGTTTGAATTATGGGATTGTCTGGCAGGAAAAAGTTGCCGATTCTTCAAGCGGGCATTATGAAATTTACTATCAGAGATTGAGTTCGGTTGGGGATAAGGTCGGCAACGCAATCCGTCTGACCACAAAAACAAGCGGAGATTCGGAATCGCCTAAAATTGTTAAAAACGGAGACAAGTTCGGTATTGTTTGGGCGGACTACCGCGGTTCGGCCGACAAAACCAATTCGGAGATTTATTTTATGGAAATAGATTCCGACGGAAAAATTTTAATCGCGGAACAAAATGTCTCTAATTCAAACGGGCTTTCGGTTGAGCCGTCAATCGCGGTTTTGAATGGCAATTATCATATAATTTATGCCGATAATCGCGATGGAAATTATGAAATTTATTCGGCAATAAAACAATAAAATATTGTATGGCTTATTTAATGTTGATATTTACAATTTTTGCCAATGCTTTCGCGAATATTTTCGTGAAAATAGGCGTTGCAAAAATTCCGGCGATTACCGCGAAAAATTTTTTGCAGTCAATTCCGAAAATTTTGACAAATCCATTTATCTTGCTTGGAGTTTTTTTGTTGATTATTTCTTTTCCGGCGTTCAGTTTCGTGCTTCAAAAAATGAATTTAAGCGTGGCGTATCCGGCGCTGGTTGTCGGCGCGATAGTGGTTGTCGCGATTTTTTCATTTTTCTTTTTCAAAGAAAACATCGGTTTGGCGCAATTTTTCGGATTGGTTTTGATTCTTGCAGGCATCTGGATGTTGTTTAGAAAATAAATTGCTAAAATTACCCAAGGATGAATGCGCAATTTTTTGTGTTTGTTCTTGACAGATTGATTTTGATTTAGTACCTTTTAAGAAAGTTGTTTAAAAATAAAAAAGGACCATTCCACAAAAACGCGGATGGTAAGGGGAAACATGAGCGCGGAACAGATATTGTATTGGTTTAGCTGGTTTTTGAGCATTGTCGCTTTTGTAATGATTATGTTCAGGTGTTACAAATTGGGTAATTCTATAATTTTTTCTTTCGCAACATTGCTTGCGTGTGTTTTTGCTGCCATTTCATTTTTTGTGGCGGGAGTGATTTTGGGAGATTGTATTCTTTTAATAGCATCTTTGATTTGGTTTGTTAATGTTGTTTTTGCCGTATCTCATTATGGAAATTTGCGGCCGTGACAAATTTTAATCCGTTCCGGTTTGTTCCGGAACGGATTTTGTTTTTTCTCGTGTTGCGAAATGCCGCGGATGCGCGCTTGCGAATGGACGCGCGGAGGGGAGATGTTTTTTAAAGGCAGAGGTGTCTTTTGAGCTATGGTTGAATAAGTTTCCGCTCCCTGCTAAAATTTAAATGACTGATAAATAATATCGCTCTTTCTCTGAGAAAGAAAGCGCGTTTCAATAATAGTCCAGTGTATAATTTTTTTACAGCTTTTATCGCAAGTTTTGCGGCTTCAATCTGTCTTGTGCCGGCAGTGAAGTTTTTGGCTTTGAAATTGAAAATTTTGGATTATCCCGGCGAGCGGAAAGCGCACAGCAAGGCCGTTCCGCTTTTGGGAGGAGCGGCTATTTTTATAGCTTTTTTCGTTGTAATTGCTTATTTTTGGCGGGTTGGAGGTCTTTTTGGTGATTTTATACATCCAATCCATATAATCGGTATTTTTGCAGGGGGATTGGTTTTGATGATTGGCGGATTTTTAGACGATAAATACAATTTAAAAGCGCGGTACCAGATAATTTTTCCAATAGTTGCTTCGCTTATTGTGATTTTTTGCGGAGTGAGTATTCACCATATCCGCAATCCTTTTGGCGGAATTATCAATTTTGATGTTTTCTCTGCGATAATTTTCGGGCGGGAGATATTTTTTCCCGGCGGAATTATTACTTTTTTCTGGCTTTTGGGGATAATGTACACTACGAAAATTTTGGATGGGCTGGACGGATTGGTCTCCGGCATCACCGCAATCGGAACGCTTGTGATATTTTTTATCTGTCTGCTTCCGTTTGTCCGGCAGTTTGATACGGCGCTTATTGCAATAATTTTTGCCGGCGCAATTTGCGGATTTTTGCCGTGGAATTTTCATCCGGCTAAAATTTTTTTGGGCGAGGGCGGGAGTGTTTTTTTGGGATTTATTTTGGCGACGCTTGCGATAATTTCCGGAAGTAAAGTTGCCACCACGCTTTTGGTTTTGGGCGTTCCGGTTTTTGACACGGCTTGGATAATCTTACGGCGGGTTTTTTGGGAAAAGAAATCTTTTGCTTTTGGCGACCGCAAACATCTTCATTTTAGATTATTGGATATTGGATTTTCTCATCGCCAAGCAGTCCTCACATTTTATCTTCTTGCCGGATTGTTCGGCGGAGCCAGCGTTTTTTTACAGACAAAAGAAAAAGCCGTGGCGTTTTTGATACTTGCAATTATAATGGTTATTCTGGCGGTTGGCGTGGTAAAATTGTATAGAAGGAAATAGATGGGGATAATTATGAAATACGATAAATTGGTCAGAGATAAAATTCCGGAATACATAAAAAGCAAAGGCGGAATGCCGGTTGTTCATATTGCCGATGAAAAAGAATATTGGGAAAAATTAAAAGAAAAATTATTGGAAGAATCAAAAGAATTTTTTGAAAGCGAAACAATTGAAGAGATGGCGGATATTCAAGAAGTGCTTGGCGCGATATGCGATTATAAAAATTTCAGTAAAGAAGATATAAATACGGCGCAAATGAAGAAAGCTGAAGAACGAGGCGCGTTTAAAGAAAAAATAATTTTAGAAGAATCATAATTTTTACAATATGAACAAAAAATATTTTATATTGGCAATTATCGCGGTAGTGATTGTAAGCGCACTGGCGCTTAAGATTTTTGAAAGAGTTCCGAAATACGGCGTTGTTGTTATAAATAATAAAGAATGGCGGGTTGAAATCGCCAATACAACGGTAAAACGGATTCAAGGACTATCCGGTCGCGAGAATTTTGGCGACATAAGCGGAATGCTTTTTGATTTTTCAAAATTTGGCAAACACGGAATTTGGATGAAAGATATGAATTTCCCCATAGATATCATCTGGCTTAACAACGGCAAGATTGTGGATATTTCGCCAAATGCCTCTCCCGAGCTTGATACAAGTTTTATTTTTTATCCGCGCGAAGATGCAAATTATGTTTTGGAATTCCCCGCGAATTTTGCGGAAAGTAATAATTTGGAAATAGGAAGCGTTATAGAAATAAAATATTAAAAAAATCACAGACCTTCGCGAACGCGAAGGTCTGTGATAAATTAAATTATGGAATAAAAAATTATGCGACAATATCTTGATATAGTTAAAACAATTTTGGAAAAAGGGGAGTTGAAACATAACCGCACCGGAATTGACACTATCGCCGTTGCCGGCACGATGTTTGAACACGATATGTCGCAGGGGTTTCCTCTTCTTACAACAAAAAAAATGCCGTTTAAGATTATTGCCACAGAGCTGGAATTTTTTATAAAAGGCATAACAGATAAAAAATGGCTTCAAGAACGGGGAAATCATATTTGGGATGAATGGGCGAGTCCGAAAAAAGTTCCGTATGGCAATGATGAAGAAACGAAGAAAAAAATGGCGGAAGAGCGGGATTTGGGACCGATCTACGGATTTCAATGGAGGCGGTTTAATACGGATTATAAAGGATATGATGAAAATTATTCGGAAGGAGTTGATCAATTAAAAAGAGTTGTGGATACATTGAAAACAAACCCAAATGACCGGAGAATGATTGTTTCCGCTTGGAATCCGTGCAAGATAGGCGAGATGGCTTTGCCCCCGTGTCATTATTCGTTTCAAGTGACTGTAATAAACGGAAAATTGAATTTGTTGTGGAATCAGCGATCTGTGGATACAATGCTCGGGCTTCCGTTTAATATCGCAAGTTATGCCATATTGCTTCATCTTTTGGCAAAAGAATCCGGATTAAAAGAAGGAAAGCTGGTCGGATTTTTAGCAGACACGCATATTTATGTAAATCATACGGATGGCGCCAAAGAACAAATTTCGCGCGACACAAATCTTTATCCGCTCCCGAAAATTGAAACGGAAAATTTTACCTCTATTTTTAACTGGCGCGCGGAAGATACAAAATTAATAAACTATCAAAGCCACCCAAAAATATCTTTTGAAGTAGCTGTCTAACTGTTTAATTATGAAAAAAATTTTAATGATGGCGATTACTGTGGATGGAAAAATTGCCAAGCACACAACGCACGCGGCCACCTGGACCAGCAAGGCGGACAAGAAAATTTTTGTAGAAGAAACAAAAAAAGCCGGCGTGATAATTATGGGCCAGGTGACATACGATACCATCGGCCGGCCGTTGCCCGGGCGGCTGAATATTGTAATGAATCCTGAGCCGGACATAACTAAAAATATTCCCGGAACTTTGGAATTCACCAATAAACAACCAAAGGAACTTTTGACCGAGCTTGAAAGCAGGGGATTTAAGACGGCAATAATCGGCGGAGGGGCTTCCATAAACGGTTTGTTTCTGTCGCAAGGTTTTATAGATGAAGTTTGGCTTACGGTTGAGCCGAAGATTTTTGGCACCGGCTTGCCGCTTTTTAACAACGCAGACGTGAATTTGGACCTGGAATTGATAGAAATGTTAAAATTGGATGAAAATGTGTTTCAATTGAGGTATAAAATTAAAAATATTTGACCATGCGCATAGTTTGCGGTTGCTAAGTTAATTTTTCCCCGCTAAGATAGTAAAGCCGATTTATCTAATTTTTGGTATTTTTTCGGAAAATAATTCCGAAACTATGTGCGGGGTTGACAAAAAATATCTTTTAAGGTAAGCTAAATAAAGCTAAATAAATTGATGGATTCCCGGTTTAGACGGGAATATAAATATATGCCCAGTAATACAACTTCCAGTTGTGTCGGGCGTATAAACTTAAAATGATTATAATTTATTAATTTTCCAGATTGCGCCAAACAAGATAGAACTATCTACAAGACGCTTAATTCTGGAAGTTGATATACTGGGTATGATCGCAATTATAAAAACTGGAGGCAAACAATATAAAGTTAAAGAAGACGAAATTTT
>CAZGDX010000001.1:39899-107273 GCA_964525225.1 uncultured Gammaproteobacteria bacterium | reverse complement strand
ATACGGTTGACAAATCAAACTTTCTATGATAAACTGGGGACATACTCGAATGCAGAATGCTGAATGCTGAATGCGGAATTAAATTATTAAAAAATAATTCAACATTCATCATTCTAAATTCTACATTTAATTACGCCGCCGTGGTGGAATTGGTATACACGCAGGTCTCAAAAACCTGTGAAACTCAAATTTCGTGTGGGTTCGACTCCCACCGGCGGCATTATAAAAAATCAAAAAAACATCCCTGCTTCGGGGTGTTTTTTTGACTGATAAAATCTGTGGTCAAAATATCTGCACGTATGTCAGCAGGAAAAACATAGCTATAACCTGATATGCAATCCCAAAGATATACGGCACCTCTCTTTTTCCGGCAATAAGCCGGTGAACTTTAAAATGCAACACGTGAAATTTCTTTAAAATTTTAATTTTTGTAATTTCGTAAAACATCACAAACAAATCCGGCAAAACGCTTCCGAAAATTCCGGCAGCAATACACATTTCATCCCCAAACCTATTGTTTCCCATAAGAACAAGAGTTGCGGTATAAATTGAAAAGATTCCATCAAGAAAAAATATTGCGACCATTCTCCGCAAAATCTTGCCGCTACGGTACGAATCATAAACTTTCAAATCGCCATGCGGAATAGCATCAAGCAAAAAATGGGATAAAAAACCCAGACAAAAAGCAACAATTGGATTTGGAGAAAAACGGCCTATTACCGCGCCAGCGCAAGTATGAACCGATAAAAACATAAATAAAATTTAATAAAAATATCCCCATAGCGGGAGTGGGAATCGAACCCACGACACCAGGCTTATGAGTCCTGTGCTCTACCGACTGAGCTATCCCGCCATAAAGATATCTTCATTCCGATAACGGAAACTTGCCAACATATTACCACATTCTTTTAAAAACTTCAAGTGTCTCTCTGGCAGACCTTGGCCAATTATAAAGACGGGCTCTCTTTAATCCTTCTTTGATAAGCGTTTTGCGCATCTCGCCATCCTGCATCAATTTTTCCATTCCTTTGGCTATGCCCGCATAGTCGTCGGGCGCGTAGAGCATTGCCCCCTTTCCGGCCACTTCTGAAATCGACGGGATATCCGAGGCGACAACAGGCGTGCCGATATCCATCGCTTCAAGCGGAGGTAATCCAAAACCTTCATATTTTGAAATAAATAAAAAGCACCGCGCGTATTTTATCAAAGGAAATTTATCCGCGTGTGGAATATGACCGACGTATTTTATCCGCCCGTTGCTTTCTTTTTCTTCACGTTTTAACTCCGCCAAAATTTTCTCCGATTTTATTCCAGGAAGTCCGGCGATAACCAAATTATAATCCAGCCCGCTTTCTTTTTGAAAAATCTTAAATGCCGCAACGGCGCCCAAAACATTTTTTCTCGGCTCTATGGCGCCCAAATACAAAATATAGTTTTCGCCGGTTTTAAATTTCCTATTCAAATCCCCCAAATCCACGCAATCGTCCGGAGAAATTACATCTTCGGTAAGCAAAAAGTGCCGTTTGGTGTCCACGCCATTCGGCACGATTTTTATTTTTTCCGGCGGAATTTTTAAAATCTCAATCGCCTCGTTTTTGGTGAAATTGGAAACAGAAATTATTTTATCCGCGTTTTTAACCGCTTCTTTGATTAACTTTTGCGATTCCGCTTCGGTTTTTGGAAACCATTCAGGATGCCGGAAAACCGCCAAGTCGTGCAAAGTCACAACCATTTTTTTTGCCACCCTACCGGTATATAAATGCGGCGACGGTAAATGCAAAACATGGAGCCGTTCTTTTTCAAAAAAAGTGTTTATCAGATATTTTGAATAATCATCCAGATTCAAATGGCGGTATTTGTGGAACGGAAAAAATACCATTCTCACATTTTTTCTCCCGCCGACCAAACGTTCGGCCGCCTCTCTATCCAAAAGCTCATCAAAAAATAAAACATAATCATTCCGCTTGTCCAAATCCAAAAGCGAATTTACCAAATAGTAAGTGTAATGCCCGATTCCCGCTTTTTCTCCAAACACGGGATTTAAAATTGTCCGGCAATCAATGCCAATTCTCATAATATATGTCATTCCCGAGCCTAAGGCTCCCCTTCGGGGCGATCGGGAATCCACACAATTATTTTATCATCTTTAAAACAAACAAAAAAGCCCCGAATATTTATGGGACCATACCATTAATCCTATA
This sequence comes from uncultured Gammaproteobacteria bacterium, assembly GCA_964525225.1. GTDB lineage: Bacteria > Patescibacteriota > Patescibacteriia > DYHP01 > DYHP01 > CAZGDX01. The sequence goes on along the minus strand of CAZGDX010000001.1, from coordinate 105,072 downwards.
ATCTAAATTTACGATCGGGCGTAAAAATAATTTCTTCTTTATCTACTAAATTCTAAATCACTCTATTCTATCTCTTTAAACCCTTCGATAATCAAATTTTTTGCTTCACTAAACCGTTTTTCATTTGTTTCCGCGCCCAAAACTACAACAATCATCTCTTTTCCGCGCCAATCGCGCGCCTTTGCCGCCACATTATAACCAATCTCTCCAAGGTACCCCGTCTTTCCGCCGATTATCTGGTAATAATCCGCATTAAACATATCCAAAAGCCAGTTGGTATTTAAAACTTGTTTATATTTTTTTGTATTTATCGTGCTAAAATCGTATTTTCTAGTCATTGTTACTCCGCGGATAAACGGATTTTTAAAGGCGTAATCTGCCAGAAGCGACACATCATAAGCGGTGGAAACATTTGCCGTATCAAGCCCGGTCGGCTCGGTGAAATAAGTATTTGAAAGATTGAGCTCCCGCGCCTTTTCATTCATCTTCCCGACGAATTCTTCATCGCTCATTCCGGTAGCGCGGGCGAAAATTTTTACCGCGTTATTTGCCGAATGCACAATGCCGGAATAAACCGCGTCTTTAACTTTTATCTCATCTCCGGCCAAAAGCGGAACATGAGCTACCGCATCTTCCGTACCGACATATCTTTGTAAATCCGCATAATCATTTTCTTCTACTGTTATTATTTTTTCCAAATCGGTTTTTGATTCAATAAAAATAACCAAAGACATCAGCTTGGTTATGCTTGCAAGAGGAAAAATTTCCTCCGGATTTTTTGAAAAAATCATTCTTCCTGTTTCCGCATCCATCACTAAAATTCCCTTAGCGGAAAGGGCAACTCCGCCGATTTCCAAAATCTCCGTGTCTTTGAATATATCCGCCGGCTCCAGCGCTTTTTTTTCTTCGGCCAGAACCAAACCGGCGCCCTCTTGTGTTGTTACGGCTTTTTTAATTTCTTCCGCGGGAACCGATAAAATCAGCGCGACAAAAACAAAAAACAAAAAAAATGCCGATAATAGCAAAATCTTTCTCATGACAAATTTTCATTTTCAATTACCTGATTTATAATCTCATTATTACGCAATTTTTGATAATCGGGCAATTCTTCTGTTGAGTTTATCCCCAAAAACTTCAGAAAATCCGCGGTCACGAAAAAATGCGCTTCGCCGTCCTGTTCTCTTTCTTCAACCAACCCGCGTATCAAAAGATTCCGGAGCACCAACGAACAGTTCACGCCCCTGATTTGTTCCAGCTCGGTTTTTCCGATCGGCCCGCGGTAAGCGACAATGGTTAAAGTTTCTAATTGCGGGCGGGTAAGTTCGCCGGTTGTTTCGTCGCTTAAAAATTTCTGCACTACATCCGCGCTTTCCGGCGATGAAGACATTTGGTATTTTCCGGAATTTTTTATAATAATTATTCCTCTCTTCTTCTCTTTATATTCCACAAACAGCTCTTCCAAGTTTTTTCCGATTTCTTCGGCCGTGGGCGCGTTTTCTCCGAAGATTTTTAAAATATCCTCCGCCGAAAGCGGTCGGTCGGAAACAAACAGCAAACTTTCTATTTTTGTTTTGAAATTCATATTATGATTTTATATTTTCCACCTCTATGTCATCAAAAATTTTCCCTTGGTCAACGGAAACATATTTTTGTTTTACAAGTTCCAGAAGCGCCAGGAAACTTACAATTTTTTCCGTTTTATCTTTGGCGTCTTTCAGCACTTTGCTAAAAATCACGCTCCCCCTTTTTTTAATTATGCTCTGAATGTGATTTATTTTTTCCTGAATGGAAATGGCTTTTTTAATTGCCTGTTCCGGTAATTTGAGCACCGGCTTTATGAAAGCTATGACTTCCTCAAAAATTTTCGCCATTTTTTCCGCGGTGAAAAATTTGGGCGGGAAAAACACGCCCTCCTGCGCCGCGATTTTCTGCCTGCTAAAAGAAAAATACTTTTGTAAAAGCATTTCGTCTATTCCGCGGGAGGCCTCCACAAACTCGCGATACATTTTCAATTGTTGTTCCAATGTCTCGCCCTCTTCTTCAAATTCATCCTCAAGACCGGGTAAAATTGATTTGGACTTTATAAAAATAAGTTTTGCCGCCACTACCAAAAAATCGGCGATTTCATCCGGATTTTTTATTTCCGCTTTTTTCAGATACTGTAAAAATTGATCAGCCACGCGCGCGATATTCACTTCCGTTATATCAAGTTCCTTCTGCTCAATAAGATTAAGCAGGAGGTCTAATGGGCCTTCAAATTTTTCTATCTTGAAATCCATTTATTTTTTCTTGCCCCGTCCTCTTAGTTTTTTTGGCGCTGATTTTTTCGGTTTTTTCCGCGCCTTTATCTTTTTCCCTTTCATCCCGATTGCCGCGACCACCGCGTTTTCAAGCTTGTGCAAATCTTTTACTTTCATTCGGAGCGATTCGGTATAACTTCCGGCATTCAAAAGAACTTCTTTTGCTTTTAGCAGTGATTTATCAAGAAGAACTTCAAATTTATGAAGCCGGCCAAACGGAACAAGCGCTCCCGGCTTTATCCCTAATTGTTTAAACATTTTTTCCGGCACTATCTCCGCTTTTTTGGCCTTTAAAAATTTCTCAATTTTTTTAAGGTCAACTCTGTAGGATGCCGGCAACACCACCACAAAATAATTTTTCCCTTTTTTCTTAATCTCCGGAATATCCGCTTTTATAAGCAGAGTTTTTCCAATTTTTTCCAGCTTATGCCCCAAAGTTTGGGCCAAGTCATAAGCCGTGAACACTTTTTTGTGTTCCACAATGTCAAATTTGACACCATGCGCTTCCAAATGAGCAAGAACTTTTTTTGGAATAGCCATAAATAATTTCAGATTGCAAATTTTAGATTTAAGATTTTTTAAAATTTAAAATCTCCACCTTGCAATCTTTATTTTATAAAGATTTTATATTTGCTTCTTTTAATTGTTTGGACGGCAATTTGGAAGGAGCGCCCACCCCGCCTAAAGCCCGAAGTCGTCAATTATTTTACCACATGTCTTTCACTCGGAAACGCCTTCGGCTTCCCCTATCAAAATTGGACGATTGTAGCATAGCTTTAAGCGGGGCGAGATTTGGTTTATGATTATGCAGTTTTTATATGCGCCTCCCTTAACTGTTTGTTTGGAAGTTCGGAAGGAGCGCCCATCATTAAATCCTCCGCTTCTCCGGTTTTCGGAAACGCAATAACTTCGCGAATGCTTTCTTCTCCGCGCAAAATCATTAAAAGCCGGTCCAAACCGAGGGCAATTCCGCCGTGCGGAGGCGCGCCGTATTCAAACGCCTCAAGAATGTGCCCGAATCTTTCTTTGATTTCTTTTTCTTTAAGCCCTAAAATTTCAAAAATTTTGTTTTGCAAATCACGATTGTGGATTCTAACGCTTCCGCCGCCGATTTCATAACCGTTTAGAACAATATCGTATGCCTTGGCGCGGACTTTGAGCGGGGTCTTGGAAAGATTTTTGAGGTCTCTGTCTTTTGGCGCGGTAAAAGGATGGTGTGACGCGTTAATTTTTCCGTCATCCCCTTTTTCAAACATCGGAAAATCCACCACCCAGCAAAAAGCCAATTCATTTTTATCTTCTTTGTTTTTGCGCATATCCGGCTTGTCGGACTTGTATTTTTTTATCGCGTCGGCGTAAGTGACGCGCGGAAACGGGGTCTGTAAAATCTTTTTTTCCGAAGCGACTTTTTTCACCATTTCCACTATCGCTTTTTCCATAAAAGAAATAATATCTTCTTCTTCGACAAAAGACATTTCCACGTCAAGCTGGGTGAATTCCGGCTGGCGATCACCGCGCTGGTCTTCGTCGCGAAAACACCGCGCCACCTGAAAATATTTTTCCATCCCGGCAACCATCAAAAGCTGTTTAAATTGCTGCGGTGACTGAGGCAAAACATAAAAATTTTCCGGATGAAGACGCGAAGGGACGATATACTCTCTTGAACCTTCAGGAGTCCCCTTGGTCAAAAACGGGGTCTCTATTTCAAAAAATCCTTCGGCGGAAAAATAATCGCGGAAAAATTTTATTACATTATGGCGAAGCTCCAGATTGTTTCTCATTCGTTCGCTCCTCAAATCCAAGTATCTGTATTTCAAGCGAACATCTTCGCTGATGACGCGAGTATCTTTATCCAGTTCAAACGGTGTTGTCTTCGCTTCGTTTAAAATTTCCAAGTCCTTCACCAAAATTTCAATTTTTCCGGTCGGCAAATTGGGATTCACCGCTTTTGGCGAACGCGCCACTACATTGCCTTTAACTTTAATGACAAATTCTGAACGCAAACCTTTGGCGGCTTGATACGCCCGCTCCGAAAGTTCGCTCGGCGCAAAAACAAGCTGCAAAATTCCGCTCCGGTCGCGGAAGTCAATAAAAATAATTTTTCCCATATCGCGGCGGTTATGCACCCATCCGGATATTTGCACTTCTTTTCCCTCCATCTTGATTGTGTCGCGCGCTAAAGTTCTCATAGTAATAATCAATTAACGTCATCCTGAACGAAGTGAAGGATCTCATACCTCGGGGTGAGATTCCTCGCTGTGGCTCGGAATGACATAAAATAGGAACTCAATATGAGTTCATTCATCTTTATAATAGTATAACATTTTGCTTAAAAAATAAAAGCCCCGACTTAATTTCGGGGCTCAATTTCAAACTTTCTCTTCCCAATCCGGACACCGGGTTACCGCGAGCGCCAAATCTCCGTCTTTACAGATTTGATAAAGCGCTTTGGCTTTCGCGCATCCGCCAATTTTGCCACAATTCAAGCACAAACATTCTTTTCGTCTCAGCGACTCAATGGTCGGATTAACCCAGACCCGCGCGCCGTAATGCTCTTCCTGCTTTGGCTGTTCCTTCATTATTCTCCCTCTCTTTTTTATTTTAATCGCGAAATAAAACCAATCTGTTTTTCTTCGGATTGTTTCTTTTTGTTTTTCACTTCCGGCGGTATGCGCTCAATGGACAATATTATTAAGCTTATGGCTATTGTCAAAATCCAAAAAATTCCAAAAATTACCGCTATAATTTTATAGTACCATTCAATCCTTACTCCTGTCGCTTCCTGAAACCGCGCGGAAATCACCGCGGTCATATAAAATCCGATTAAAATATACAATACCAGCGCGATACCCAAAATCGTCTCAAGCATCTTTTCTCCGTTTTTTGATTTTAGACCCTGTAATTTTCAATTAAGGACGATACCATTTCTTTGGTTTCTTTTGACATATTTTTTAAAGAACTTTCCAAAATTTCATCAAATTTTTTATATAAAAGAAAATTCATTTCTTCCAAAAATAAAACAGAAACCGGATTTTGACGGCTGTCCGGATAGGAATTTTTATTAAGGCATTCCGCGCAAAAAATTCCGCCTTTCAAAAAATCAAAATACCATTTTTCCGATAAATTTTCTTTTCCGCAAAAAACGCATTTTTTAAGTTCCGGCTTATAGCCCAAAAACGAAAGAAACTTTATTAAAAACGCGTTTTCCAATATTTCTTTTTTTTCAATAAAAATATTATCAACGATATTTTCACATATTTCCAAGAATTTCACAAGAAGCGCCCATATTTTGGGGTCATGGCTATTAAACTTGGTAAGGCGATTCAGCTGATTTAAAACACTGAACACTACTTGTGTTCGCGCCAAATCCGCTCTGATTTTCGGATACGTTTTTATCGTATCCGCGCCGGCGATTTTATCCAACTGTTTTCCCTTGGCAATCATCAAGTCAGAAAAAATTGGCGGTTCCAAATGTGGCGCCAATTTACTTAAAATCTTTCTGCTTCCCCGGGCAACCGCTTCAATTTTACCCAAATCATTTGTATATACAACGTACAGCCGGTCATTTTCCCGTATTTCTTTTTTTTGAAGCACGATGCCGGAGGTTCTGATGGTGGACATAGATAATTTCCGATTTCAGAATTATCTTAACAATAATTTTTATCTTTTAGCAAGTCGAACACATTATATAAAAAATACCGTTCGTGCCAATACGGCAGAACGGTACGAAGGGTTAAAGATAAAAGATTAAAGGGTAACTGCGGAACGAGCTCGCAAAAGGCCGCGAGAGTAAGCAGAAAAGTCCCAATTGACGCACAACCTGACATCGCGCCAACTGACGCCCGGAACACAGCCGTCGGCATAGCGCGAACCCGTACAAAGAGTCCAATTGACAATATCAAGATGCATGCTGGTTTCTTTCCAATACTTGAGCTCATAGATGAGCCGTTCAAGCAGGGTAATACCTTTGACGCCTTGTCTGGCAAGATCATTAGCAGAAAGATTCTTTAGTTCTTCATCGGCTTCCACCCTGTCACGGAAACGAACGGCGTAGGCGACGGTTGGGTTTCTGTCGTTTTTCGTGATGGCTTTATCCAAATCGTCGGCATATTTCCACGAGGAAAAATTATTAATGCAAACTTGAAATGCTTGGTTTAGGGTAAGGCCTTGGGCGATGATGAGAACGCGGTCAAAATCTTGCTGATGCGCGGGAACTTGAATGCTTGACAAGTTAACATCAATGTTGAAAACATCTTTATAAAATTTCTGCCAATCGGCAAAAATATCCTGAACACCCACGGACGATACCTTAATACGAGTCCCAAAAACCGTATTAAATGCTTGCGCCTATTCTTCATTCGTAAATTCAAATCTCTTTCCAAGCTCGCGACATCCTTCGGCAAATTGAATTGCGCTAACAAGATGGGCATCGTTTTCTCGGTACATTTTTCTTCGCTCCTCTTTTTTTATTTTTTACTCTAAAAAGAACAAAAATGACTCTTATTAAAGAATCATTTTATATTATTATAATTTTACTTTTTTGTCAAGGGCTTATTTCCTATCCAAATAACTCTGAAGGATTATCGCAGCTGCGGCTGCGTCTTTTTCTATTTTCTTCATTTTTTTTTTAAAATCGGAGAAATAGCTTTTCACCTCGCGGGTGGTGAACTTCTCGTCTACCGTGACGACCGGGCATCCGGTTTTCTCGCCTATCGCATGAGCGAACTTTTTCGCCCGCGCCACTTGCTCCCCTGCCTCGCCTCGCGTTGGCATCGGAATTCCGATTATTATTTTTTCTATTCTTTCGTCTTCGCAAATTTTTTTAAGTTCCGCAAAAAATTTATCTCCGTTTTTCAAAGTTTTATATGGCAAAGCCAGGCCGGTTTCAGGCCCGCCGATCGCCACTCCCACATTTTTTGTGCCGTAATCAATTCCGAGCATCATATTACCAAAACATCGGTGTTAAAATTTCGCATCCGTTTTTTGTAACCGCAAGAGTCGCTTCAAAATGCGCCGCGCGCCCGCCTTCACAAGTTTTTATTGTCCAATTATCGTCATCTGTAAAAACTTCATGCGAACATTCGCAAACCATCGGTTCAATCGCGAGCGTCATTCCTTCGCGCAAGATAACACTAAATCCGCGGTCAAAAAAATTTGGAATGGACGGGGCTTCGTGCAATTCCCTGCCAACTCCGTGCCCGGTCAAATCGCGCACCACGTAAAAACCTTTTTTAGTAACAAATTCTTCAATCGCCCGCCCCAAATCCGAAAGGTCAGCGCCAGATTTTATTGTTTTTAATCCGGTATTCAGCGATTGGCTTGTGGCGTCTATGAGCCGTTTGGCATCTTTGTCAATTTTTCCAACCGGTACCGTAACCGCCATATCCGTAAACATTCCTTTATATATTAATCCCGCGTCCAAACTCAAAACATCCCCGGATTTCAAAATACGGTTAGGGGCTGCCATTCCATGAACCACTTCATCATTTATTGAAATGCATAAAGTATTTGGGAAAGGATTTTTTGAATGCGCCGGATAACCCTTGAACGCCGGTTTCCCGCCGATTTTTCTCATTTCTTCTTCAGCAAATTCATCAAGCGCCACAGTCCCAACACCCGGCTTAGCCATCTTTACGACCTGCTTCAAAACCCGCGACAGGATTTTCCCGCCCTGGCGCATTATTTCTATTTCTTCTTTTGATTTTATGATTGGTTTCATATTTTTATATAATACTAAATTCCGGATAAAAATTCAATTAAAAAAAACCCTTGGAAAAATTCCAAGGGTCAAAAATCAATACTCGCCTCCGGCTTCTTCCACTCTCCGCTTAATCTCCAGCCGTTTTTCCCAATAAATTAATCTTTTTTGGACAGCTCTGCAACTCGTATATTTATATCTAAAAAAACTGCAATCATAACGGGAATCCCCATAATAAACAATGGCAACTTCTCTTTTGCGGTTTATCCATGCCTTTACTTGAGGATTCTTTTTATAAAAAGCGGCCCGTCCGGAATATTTATTATATCTTGGATGATTTTTTAAAAAATGGGTATATCGCGCGACGTAAATTTTCCCTTCATAATAATCAATCGTTATTGTGCTCATTCTTTTTGTAGTGATAATTTTTTCCTTCGGCTCTTCTTGAGAATCTTCTTGCAATTGCCGCAGTTGTCCCGCTTGCGTTTCTTCCGTTGCGCATTGTAAAAAAAATGACAGGCAATAAATTGACAACAGAATTAAAATTATCCGAAACGGCGGATATCTCATCTGCTCTCCTTTTCGTTTTTTTAATGACCGTATTGCGCTATCTTTGCATAAAAACCGCGTTTTGTCAATAAAAAACTCTCCACAGTACTGCGGAGAGTTTGAAATCAGTCGGCATCCCGTTTAGTGCCGCCGTCAGAATTTCCAGCGTCGCCCGGACGCTGCCAAGGAGGCCGTCAAGGCGAACATTCGGCCGGACATTGACCAAACGAAATTTGTTCAACCACAAAACCGTTCTCGCAACAACAAACATCCGATTCACGGACATCCGCGTCAAAACCGCCGGAACCGGGCAAAGATTCTGGAAAAAATTTAGACACAAAAATAATCAACAATATAAAGATAACAAATACCGCGATAACAACCGCTCTTGCCAAAGCAGTGGTCTCGTAATTATTGCCCATTCTTCTCCTTACCCGCCATAGTCCCGCAATGCCGCGAGACGAAAGCGGAGTTTTTAAAAAATAATAATGCGATTAGGGTTCACAAGATGTTCGTTTATCCTCAATTTGTTTGTCCAGAGATTTAAAAGCATTTTGCCCAATCCGCACTGAGATTTGCACCGGCTTAAAGCGCAATAACAATTTTCCGTCCCGACTCCGACTCTCACGATGTCGGCTTGCGCGTTCGCCGTGATAAATATCATCGGCCTTCCTGCCTGATATATTCGCAATTCCCTAAAATGTCTGTGGTTCCCTCTTAAAATATAAAGATACTGCGTATAATTTTGCGAAACATCGTCCGGAATATAACTAAATCTGACATAATCTTCTGTTCTTAATACAGACACTATCCCGCCATCAACCCTGTATTCTTCGGCAAAAGCCGTATTTTCAAAAAACAAGAGCAAAAAACACAAAACTACCTTTTTTTTCATCTGCTTGCCTCTTGCTATTTTTTAAAGTCCTTTAAGAAAAGGTTAACAAAAAATCAGCTAAAAGTCAATGGCAAAGGGCACCTTTGACAGGGTTGTCAAAGGTGCCCTTTGCCATTCTTAAAAGAACCGCAAAAATGATATAATATAAGAATGAAGATTAATTATTCTAAAATTAAATCTATATTCTGGATTCCTGCCGTTTGCCTGGCTTTTCTGATTGCCGGAACTGTGATTTTATTTCAATTTGACAGAAAACCGGCGGAATTCGCGGAAACCAAAATCTTCCATATTCAAACCCCTGAAACAGCAAAAGCGATTTATTTAACCGCTTATTCAGCGGGTTCAAGAAGATTTGAAGAACTTTTGAAATTCGCGGAAAAAACCGAAATCAATTCTTTTGTTATTGATATAAAAACCGGCGCCGGATATCTGGCGTTTGAACCAAAAAACCAAAATCTAAAAAAATTTGCAGATGTCAATATTCAAATTCCGGATTTTGACGGAATGATTAAAAAGGCGCATGGCAAAAATATCTATTTAATCGCGCGCGTTTTTGTTTTTCAGGACCCGGCCGCCGTTGCCAAAAATCCGCAATGGGCCGTTCAAAACAAATACGGCGGATTATGGAAGGACTGGCGCGGAACGACGTGGATAGACCCCGCGGTTCAAGGAATTTGGGATTACAATATAACGTTGGCGCGCGAAGCATACGAACGCGGATTTGATGAAATAAATTTTGACTACATCCGTTTTCCCTCCGATGGCCCGGTGGCGCAAATGAAATTCAACTATTGGAAAGGCGGGGAAAAATTTGCAACTTTAAAATCTTTTTACGAATATCTAGATAAAAATCTCCGGCAGCAAGGTATTCCGATTTCCGCGGACCTGTTCGGACTAACCTGTTGCAATGATAACGACCTGACCATCGGACAGCGCATTATAGACGCGTATCCGCATTTTGACGCCATTTCCCAAATGATGTATCCGTCGCACTATTACGGCGGTTTCAGGCAATATAAAAACCCGGCGGAATTTCCTTATGAAGTGGTAAAAATGAGCTTAGAAGAAACCATGGTCCGCCTGGAACACTTCCGCAAAGCGCATCCTGAAATTCCCGCGGAAAAATTCGCCAAACTCCGCCCTTGGCTTCAGGATTTTGATATGGGCGCGAATTACGATGCCGCAAAAATCAAAGCGCAGATTAAGGCGGTGGCCGATGCTGGCGGAGCGGGATGGATGTTCTGGAACGCGCGGAATGTTTACACCGAAGACGGGTTTGCTATTGAAGAATAGAAAATCACATTGTCTTTCCGACCGAACCGCAGTGAGTGGAGGAATCGCTTCGACAATGTTTAAGGGATCCCTCGGCTTCGCTCGGGATGACAAAAACATAAAATGAACGTTCAGTGAACGTTCATTTTATATTATTCTCATAATCTTTATCCAATCCTCCACCTCCAATTCTTCGGCCCGAATTTTTGGATTTAACTTGGCGGATAGAATCGCTTTGTCTATTTTTTTCACCGGCAAATTTAATCCGTCTGCCAAATTTCTACGAAGCTGTTTGCGAGGATGAGCAAAACCCGCGCGGACAATACGGAAAAATTTTTCTTCATTTATTTTTTCTCGCTTAATCGGCGTAATTTTTAAAATCGCCGAATCCACTTTTGGCACCGGCCAGAAAGAATTTTTTGAAACTTTTGAAACTATTTCCGGTTTGCCATAAAATTGAACGGAAACTGACAAGAGCCCCATATCTCCGGAACGCGTGCAAATGCGTTCGGCCACTTCTTTTTGAACCATCAAAACAATAAGTTCCGGCTTAATCTCATTTTCCAAAAATTTTCTAATAACCGCGGACGTTATCTGATACGGAAGATTGGCAACTACTTTGTTGAATTTCAAATTGCAAATTTCAAATTGCAAAATGTCGGCGTTGTAGATTTTTAAATTTTTGTTATTTTTAAAGACAACACTTAATCTTTCAAATAATTTTTTATCCAATTCCACGGCGAACACTTTTTGTACCCGCTTCAAAAGCTCTTCGGTCAAAACGCCCAGACCCGGGCCAACTTCCAAAACCGTATCACTCTTTTTCAAATCCGCGGCAGCGATTATTTTATCCAAAATATTTTTATCTATCAAAAAATTCTGTCCTTTGCTTTTTGTGGGGACGATTCCGAGTTCTTCACAAAGTTTTTTGATTTCAAACGCGTTTAACATTTCTTTAATTAACCCTCCCCACCCTCCTTTTAGAAAAAGGGCGGGAGACGACACTTTCTCCCCTTTTGTCAAAGGGGAGATTAAGAGGGGTTATATAATTTTAACCGGCCCCTGCCTTAAAACCACTACTTTCCCCTTCTCTATTTTTATCAATGTTGACGGTTTAACTTTTTTTAATTTTCCGACATCAATTATCAAATCCGCAAAATCCGCTTTACCGAATTGTTTTAAAATTTCCGTAATACTGTACGGAGTTTCCATTCCGGAAACATTCGCCGAAGTCGTGATAATCGGCCGGCCGAGTTTTTTTATTATTTTGCGGCAAAGATTATTATCCGGCACACGCACGCCCACTCTCCTCCCGTCTTTTTTGGGACGAAGAACAATCGAGAGCGGTCCCGGCCAGTGCTTTTTGGCAAGCTTCTTTTCCTCCGGCGATAAAACAAAAAATTTTTCCACCATTTTCAAATCTGATACTATAAATAGGAATGGTTTTTGTTTCGGCCTTCCTTTTATATTATATATTCTTTTAATGGCTTTTTTATTTTTTGAATCACACGAAAAGCCATACGCCGTATCGGTCGGCAATACCACAACTCCGCCCTTTTTTAAAAGACGGGCAATTTCTTCTGTTTTTATTTTCTTTGCGATTTTCATTTTATTTCTTTAAACTTCTTAAGTATTGTTCCACAAATTCATCCAAATTGCCATCAAGAACCGCGTCGGTATCTTGGGTTTCGTAATCGGTGCGGTGGTCTTTGACCATTTTATAAGGGTGCAAAACATACGAACGGATTTGCCTTCCCCACTCCGCGGAAACATGCTCCCCGCGAATTTCTTGAACTTCCTTTGTCCGTTCTTCTTCGTATTTTTTAAATAATTTAGCGCGGAGCACTTTCATTGCTATTTCCTTGTTCTTTAGCTGTGAGCGCTCATTTTGGCAAGAAACCGTAATTCCGGTTGGAATATGAACTATGCGGACCGCGGAATAAGTGGTTTGCACGCTTTGACCGCCATGTCCGCCGGATAAAAATGTATCCACTCGCAAATCTTTAGGGTCTATCACCACTTCTTCGGTCTCTGGAATTTCCGGCAAAATTTCCACCCCGGCAAAAGATGTGTGGCGCATTTTTTCCGCGTCAAACGGAGAAATGCGCACCAGGCGGTGCGTCCCTGATTCGGATTTTAAATATCCATAAGCATATTCCCCTTCAACCGAAAGAGTCGCGCTCTTGTATCCGGCTTCCGCGCCCCTATGCTCGTCCAAAATCTGCGTTTTAAAACCCTTTTTTTCACAATACCTCATAATCATCCGCAGAATCATTCCGACCCAATCCTGGGCTTCCGTTCCCCCGGCGCCGGCATGAATTGAAATAATGGCATTACTTTTGTCGTATTTTTCGGAAAATAAAAGAAAAAACTCCAATTTAGCCACCCGGGCTTGGAGTTCAATTATTTTTTTTGTTATTTCTTCGTTTAGTTCTTTATCTGCCAAAACCGCAGCTTCTTTTTCAAAATCAACAAGCGCGGCCACTTCATCTTCCAAATCTTCAAATGTCTTTACCTTTTGCGACAAGGCGCCGTGTTCGGCAGAAACTTTTTTTGCTTCTTCGGTGTTTTTCCAAAAATCAGCGGAATTCATTTCCGCCTCTAAAACTCTAATTTCTTTCCGGGCTGTTTCTATGTCAAAGAAACCTCCCTAAATCCCGGACCTTTTGCTGCAATTCTTCTATTTTGGGATTCATACCCAGTATATCAACCCAGTAGTAATAACCTTCGGTTAACTACCGGGCTTCGCTTCAAGATTTCTGGAAGCGGAGTGAACAGTAGTGAATGAAGTCCAGTATAAAAGCATTAGCTTTTTATACTGGGTTGTATTACTGGGCATAAATTATAAATCAATTTTTTTAGCGTATTGGCCGATTACCGGCATTTCCCACATTTCACCTTGCAACGCTTTAAAAAATCCAACGACCGACGCAATCGCGAGAGTCAATGCCGCAAGCCAGCCGATTACTGGTATCCAAAAAATCAAACCGCCAAAAAACCAAAGCACCGCCAAAAGCAAACCTTGCTTGCCGTGAAATTGCGCGAGCTTGTCGTTTCTTTTAAGAATTAACGGAACGAGACAAAGAATCCAAAGATAAGATAGCGCCGCGATGAAATTCTTTGAATTTAAACCTTTCTTAATTTCTTTTTGAATTTGTTTTGTGTCCATATGCTAAATGCAAATTTCAGATTGCAAATTGCAAAATTAAATTTGAAATTTGAAATTTGAAATCTTAAATTGATTTATGATTCCATTATACCATGTTCTGCCAGAGATTTGATATCATACGCCTGCGATTCAAGGGTCTGGAAGTCCTTCATTAAGGAAGTTGGGCAGACATTTAATTTGTGGATTAGTTCCGAACTTAAATTCAAATTCTCCATCGGAATATTATATGCCACGAAATCCGTCTGCACCGCGCCGTCTTCGTAATAACAATTCGGTTTTAAAAAAACAAAAAAACTGTCTTTTAAAACAGCTTCCGGGACGCTTTGCGGCGCCGTATTTTCCGCTTCAAAAATCGGGGCGGTATCAAGATTATTAAAATTCGTTATTTCTTCGTTCATTTTTGTTTTTGCCACAGATGTTCCACGCCTATACGCGGATTAAATTGGGGCATTTCTATTTTTTTGTTTTAGTAAACCCTTTTCGAGCTTACACATATATTATACCATTTTTTTGGACTTGTGTCAATTGGAATTGTACACAGTTGGTGTTCAAACAAAAATACGCTTGAGTACTCAAGCGTATTTTTGTTCCTTAAATATAAGATAACCTATAAGCCGAATTCTGTCCCCCTTCACACGGAAAGCGAAAAAACGAAAGTATGCAATAATTTGAACATTTAATATTTCTAAGTGACATTTTAAAATATCGCCAATAATATCAAGCGTTGCACACAATCGCTTTCCGTGTGAGGGGTGGATAGCTATTTCTCTGGGCTTTATATTTCTATAAAGCTCAAGCGGTTTTTAAACCTTGCACCGGGTAGGTGTTTGCCACATGCCGCATCGCTGCGGTTACGCGTGAGCTCTTACCTCACGATTTCAACCTTGCCATTCCCGAAAAATCGGGAATTCGGCGGTATATTTTCTGTTGCTTATCTTTCTTATATTACTACAAGAAAAACAAACCTTTTTCAAGACACTATCCGTGGGCTTCTTAAAACTGCATTCGCTTGTTTGCGCTATAAACGCAAATCCGCGATAAAACAAAATTATTTACTCCCCGTCGCCGTTAGCGACTACCTCTAAGCCCCGCATTGCTGCGAAGAATGGTGTTCGGACTTTCCTCCCCACACCTTTTAGCTTTCATCTAGCGACCATCTTATTCTTCTCTTTAATTGGACTAGGGCCTTTGCATGCTTTTTAAGATATAAACATAGAACATAGACGAAACTTAAATAATAAAAGCCAAAAGGTGTGGGGCAGCTATCCGGTTTTCTTATTTCAAGGAACAGATGTATTGTAGCACATTTTAAGCTAATTGTCAAGATTGGTTCTTTTTGGTAAGGTAGAGGCATGAAAAGAATAGAGCTCATACTTCTATTCCTTAAACTCCCGCTGGATTTTGCCGCGGTCTTTTTGGCGACCCTCGCGGCATATTATTTACGTTTCAGCGCTTTAACCGAGTGGCGTCCGGCCACCGAAATTATTACATTTCCAAACTATCTTTTAATTTCCTTCAGCTTTTCTTTTGTAATCGTGTTTTTCTTCACTCTTTCCGGCCTATATAAAAAAGAAAGACGCCCGGTATTTGAAGAAATCATAAAGATATTTTTCGCTTCGTCGGCAGCCATCGCGCTTACTATTTTGATTCTCTTTTTCCGCCGGGAATTTTTTGCTTCGCGGTTTATTATCATTGCCGTATGGTTTTTAAGTTTTTCTTTTGCCGGATTGGAACGACAGGTTTTCCAACAAATTTATAAAATGCTGGCGAAAAAAGGCATAATACGAAAAAATATTGTGGTTGTCGGCGGGAACAAAGAAGCGGAAATAATCATTGAGGAATTCAAAAAAGATTCTTCGGCCGGAATAAATATTCTGCGCGCCTTTCCACGCTTTGACCTGTCCGCGGAAGAAGAAATCGACAAAATGAGAATTGATGAAATCATAATAACCGACCCAAAAATTTCCCGCGAAGAACTTGAACGAATTTTGGATTTTTCCATCACGCATCATATATCCATAAAATATTCGGCGGATATTTTTGCCAGTGGCAGCGCCAAAATTGAAGTTCACGCCATTGCCGGAATTCCGTTCGTAGAAATCAAAAAAACATCTCTTGAAGGATGG
The DNA here is from genome assembly GCA_964525225.1 of uncultured Gammaproteobacteria bacterium. Lineage (GTDB taxonomy): Bacteria > Patescibacteriota > Patescibacteriia > DYHP01 > DYHP01 > CAZGDX01. The sequence continues at coordinate 89,063 of CAZGDX010000001.1, read as the reverse complement.
GGGAAAATTTTCAAAAGGGCTTTTGATATTTTGGGCGCGCTGTTTTTAATCATCATTTTCTCTCCCCTTTTGATTTTCGCGACTATTGGAATTTTGCTGGAAACCGGCTTGCCGGTAATTTTCAAAAATGAACGCGTCGGCGAACGCGGAAAAAAATTTGACGCTTTTAAATTCCGAACAATGAAAAAAGAAGTATCCGTGGGAAAACAATTCGGAAATCAAGAAGAAGCGATGGCTCTTGAACAACAGCTGATTACCGAAAAAGGCATTAAAGAAGGTCCGGTTTATAAAATAAAAGATGACCCGCGCGTTACAGGATTCGGGCGTTTTTTACGCCAGTGGAGCATGGATGAACTTCCGCAATTCTTTAACTGTTTAATTGGAAATATGAGTTTGGTCGGCCCGCGCCCGCACCAGCCGAGAGAAGTGGAAAAATACGCGCGCCATCATCAAAAAATTTTTGAAATCAAACCCGGCATTACCGGACTCGCGCAAATTTCCGGACGTTCCAATCTAGAATTTGACGACGAAGCGCGTCTTGACATTTTCTATATTGAAAACTGGTCGCCAAAGATGGATTTGTATATACTGTTAAAAACACCAATTGCGATAATAACAAAAAAAGGAGCGTATTAAAATTCCAAATATGAAAATTGCGCTTGTCCATGATTTTCTTATACAAGATGGGGGGGCCGAACGGGTACTTTGCGTTTTCCGAGAAATTTGGCCGGACGCCCCAGTATTTACTCTGGCGCACGATAAAAAACGCGCGCCCGATTACTTCAAAAATGGAAAAATTCACACTTCTTTTCTGCAAAAAATTCCGTTTGGCGTAAGACATTATCAGTGGCTTTTGCCTTTTATGCCGGCAGCGGTTGAACGACTGGATTTATCGAATTTTGACGTTGTGCTTTCAAGTTCCAGCGCGTTTTCAAAAAATGTAATTACCAGACCGGAGACCTTGCATATATGCTACTGCCACACGCCGGCGCGGTTTCTTTGGACAGAAGCCATAAATTACGTAAATGAACTTAACAAAAATTTTTTTGTAAAAAGCGTTCTGCCGTTTTTTCTCCCGCGGATGCGCGTTTGGGACAGAGCGGGCGCGACACGTCCGGAAAAAATAATTGCCAACTCAAAAACTGTCGGCAAAAGAATAAAAAAATATTTCGGGCGCGTTTCGGAAGTGATAAACCCGCCCGTGGAAGCGCGCAAATTCTCCATTGCCACCATTCGGCCGGACAATTATTATCTTGCGGGAGGACGTCTTGTGCCATACAAACGTTTTGACATCGCGATAAAAGTTTTTTCACGGCTCGGACTTCCTTTGAAAATTTTCGGCATCGGTCCGGAACTTAAAAATTTAAAAGAAACCGCCAAAAAAAATATAGAATTCCTTGGAAAAATTTCCGACGTTGAAAAAACGGAACTTTACAAAAAATGTATCGCTTTCATACATCCTCAAGAAGAGGACTTTGGCATTACCGCTCTTGAGGCAATGGCATCCGGCAGACCGGTAATCGCGTTCGGAAAAGGCGGAGCCGTTGAAACGATAATTCCCGGCGAGACGGGAGAATTTTTTGAAGAACAAACCTGGGAATGTCTGGCGCATTCAATTTTAAAATTCAATCCGGAAAAATATTCGCCAACCAAAATCCGCGCCCATGCGCTTCAGTACGATTCGGAAATATTTAAAACAAAGATAAAAAACTTTGTTGAAAACAACTGGCACGCGCACAACTCACTATAAAATTATACTATCTTTCACGACCGTGAATAAATAGTATAATTATTTTTTAAAAAAACTCTCGGAAAAATCCGAGAGTTTTGGAAATAAAATCAGGCTGGTTTGGGACGGACAAATACCAGACGATGTTTTTCATCAAGAGTGTAAAAGAAGCGATTGGTGTATTTGGCACCGACGAAATTAACACCATTGGTTTTTATCACATCACCTGTTGTGATAAGATTTTCATTACCATGGTCTGTCACAACAAGAAGCCACTCACCTTCCGGCTGATCAGGATACTGCAGGCGAAGAGCAAAAATAGCCTCCAAAGGACAAAATTCAAGCCCAAACTTCAATGCCTGTTCACACACTTCGTGAACAGCCGTTCCGTTCTTCAAGTCCAGATCGCCGACAGAAACTCTGACAAGATCAACCTCTAATTCAACATCTGAAAAGACCGTATTTATATCAAGAATACAACACGTTAAAAAATTAGACATTGCGCAACCAGCATCTTTTAAAGCTCGCCTATAGCCTTCTTTTGTTCTATTTACGCCAAGCTTGATGGTTTTCCAAACGGGGAATACCTTGACTTTCTTTTTTCCGGCAGCCATTATCCGCCCTCCTCTTTTTTTAAATGAACCATTACAACTTTGAACTATAACACCTTTAACAAGTTTGTCAATAGTGGCTTATTTTGGTAAAGTTTAGGCGTAATAAACCTTTGGGCCACCGAGTATTTTGACTTCGGGGTGTCGAGTATCCCTCCTTGGACTTCGCCGCACACAGCAGACAAACGGAGTGATACCCGACACCGACTACGGCGTGATACTCAGTGGCAACGGATGATATGAAAATTGGAATAGACGTAAGATGCCTTTGCGATGAAAAAAAATCCGGCGTGGCGGAATACACCGAGAATCTGGTGGAAAATCTTTTGAAGATTGATAAAGAAAACCAGTATTTTCTTTTTTATAATTCTTGGAAAAACGTTTCACTCCCATCCTGGAATTTTCCGAACGCTAAATTTTTCGGTTTTAAAATTCCCAACAAAATTTTAAACTTCGGTTTGAAATTTTTTGGTTTTCCAAAAATAGATTGGCTAATAAAAGAACGACTAGATACATTTTTGATACCGAACACTAATTTTATTTCTCTATCGAAGAACTGCAAAAAAATAGTTGTTATCCACGATTTGTCTTTTGAAATTTATCCCGAATTTTTTTCTCCCAAAAGCCGTTTGTGGCACAAACTGGCTAATCTTAAAAAAATCTGCGGTGAAGCGGATAAGGTAATCGCGGTTTCTAAAAATACCGCCCGCGATTTGGAAAAAATTTACAAAATTCGGTCTGAAAAAATAAAAACAATTTACTCGGGAATCAAAACAACCGAAGCGCAAGAATACGATTTGAGAAGAGTTAAAGAAAAATACAATCTGCCGGACAATTTTATTTTGTATCTTGGAAATATTGAACCGAGAAAAAATTTAGAGACGTTGATAAGAGCTTTTGAGATTTTAAAAAACGTAGAGGACGAAAATTTTCGTCCCCTACAATTAATAATTGTCGGAGCGCTGGGATATAAATCCGACTCTTTTTTTGAAGTTGTGGAAAAAAGCAGTGAAACCAGAAATATTAAAATACTTGATTACGCGGATACCGAAGACCGTCCGGCGCTTTACAAGCTTGCCAAAATTTTTGTCTTTCCGTCTTTTTATGAAGGTTTTGGTTTTCCCCCGCTTGAAGCCATGGCACAAGGCGTCCCAATAATTTCTTCCGTTTCCTCATCTTTAACCGAAACAATCGGCAATGCCGGCATTTTGATAAATCCCTATGACGCCAACAACCTCGCCTGCGCAATAAATGTACTCATTAAAGACAGCGCCGTGAGAAATGAAATGATACAACGCGGATTTGAACGAATAAAAAAATTCAATTGGCGAAAAACAGCTGAAGAAACTCTGGAAATAATAAAAAGCTCCGCGTAAAAACGGAGCTTATCTTTTACTTTTTCTTTCCAAACAGTTTTTTCATGGCTTTCATTGTGTCATCAATGCTATTCATTTTGGCAATCCTTATTTTTTCTCGCATTTTTGGAGTAAAATTTCCTTCCAGAATATTTTTAAACCTATTGCTTGAATACGGACTTTTCACTTGCGTGTAGCCGAACATTCTAACGGTATCCGGAAGAATTCTGCTACGCAAAAGATTAACGCAACCGTGATTGTCGGAATCAAAATTATCCCCGTCCGAACCGTATAACATATAAATATTCCAATCTTCGGGCGGATATTCCTCGTCAATAATTTTTAGAGCCAGCCGGAGAGCGGACGAAATTTGCGTGCCACCGTTAGATGACATCTTAAAAAAAATATCTTCATCAACTTCTTTGGCGTCGGTATCGTGAATAATAAATCTCGTATCTGTTTTTTTATAATTTCGCATAATCCACCGAAGAATCCAAAAATCAAGATTTCTAAGCATTTCATTCTGCTCCGCGCCCATACTCCCGGAGCAATCTTTCATTAAAAAAACAACCGCCCGGATACTTTCAACAATTTTCGGCTTTGGACCTTTGTAACGATGGTCCGGCGGTTCGGGAATCAAAATCGGATTTTGCGGGTCATAATTTCCAGAAGACATTTGCCGCGCCAACGCTCTTTTAAGCGTCCGTTTTTTATGCATCAGCCCTTTCGGACCATGGCGCTGAATCCCGCGATAAACATTTTTTACATCCACGATAAATTTCTTTGCGGTTTCTGTGAGGTCGGGCAATTCCAAATCTTCGGCTATTAAATCCACAAAATCCTCCATTGTAAATTCCTCAATCAAGTGCTCGCCGGCATGCTCGCCGGCATCTCCATAATCTTCACCTTCTTTGCCGGAAAGCGGGTCTCCTTCTTTGCCATCTCCCTGTCCAACACCTCCGCGTTGCTTATCGTCCCAAGTAAATCTTGGCATATCAATCCAAGGCATCGGCGCCAAAATCTTCTCGCGAACATTACCATCATTATCTTTATACCGTCTGACAATATTTTCTCCGCGGGCAACATACTTTTTAAGATTTTTTCTAATCTTTCCCCTAATAACATCTTTAAATCTCTTGTGGTCGTGTTTCATGTCGTGTTCAGACATTGCTCACTCCTCTTTTTTAAATTTTAAAGGACTATTTTGCGCCTTATTATATAATTTGATATAATATGGTTATAAATAACCTTATTATAATATTCATTTTCTTGCAATATGAGGCAGGACGCAAGGCAACCGCGAAAAAAACAGACGCAACTTGACCTTAAAAACATCAATATGGATTTGCGGCCGCAGACCCAAAAAGAAATTTTGATTGTTTTTCTTTTTGCCGCTTCGGCTATTTCGTTTTTAAGCTATTTTAATTTTGCCGGATATGCCGGCGAATATCTGGACAATGCCCTGCGCGCCATTTTTGGCATAGACCGGCTGATACTTCCGATATCATTTTTATTTATCGGATTCACTCTTCTTTATCCGGAAAAATTTTCCTTAACCATAAAAAATTGGGTGGGATTCGCTCTCCTGATTTTAAGCACGAACGGATTAATCCATTTAATTGCTTCGCGGAACGCGATTTTTGAAAACCTGGAGCAAGGAGGAGGATATGCGGGAATGATTCTTGCCGCTCCGCTTTCATCGGCTTTCGGATTAGTCGCGACAATAATCACTCTCGCGTCAATTTTTATAATTTCCGTAATTTTATCTTTTAACACAGACCTTAAAGGACTATTCGCGCCGTTTTCATCAATCTTTTCCGCGTTTGCCGGGGCGCAAAACATTTTTAACAGTTTAAGGTTCAAAAAATTGGAAGCCATGCCCGCGGAACCAAACGCGGAATACCTAAAAAATGAAAATTCCGGATTCAAAACCGTTGAAGTCGCCGGCGACCGCGTGCCAGCAGACAATATTTCCGGCTCTCCGATTAAAATGCCACTGGTCAGAAAAGCGTCGGATGCGAGAAAAAAAATAGATATTCCGCTCGGTCTTTTGAGCAACACCGTCACCAAACCGTCTGCCGGCGATATAAAAATGAACAGCGAAAAAATCAAAAAGACCTTGGAAAATTTTGGAATTCCAGTGGAAATGGGTCCGATTTCCGTTGGTCCGACAGTGGCGCAATACACCCTTGCTCCGGCTGAAGGCATTAAACTTTCCCGCATCACTTCCCTTTCAAACGACTTGGCGCTCGCGCTTGCCGCGCATCCAATCCGCATTGAAGCGCCAATTCCGGGAAAATCTCTTGTCGGAGTTGAAGTTCCGAATCACACCATTGCCACAGTAAGAATGCGCGAAATTTTGGAATCCCCTGAATACAAACAAAGAAAAACCGATCTCTCAATCGGGCTCGGAAAAGATGTTGCTGGAAAAATCTGGACCGCCGACCTTGGAAAAATGCCTCATCTTCTTGTGGCCGGCACCACCGGTTCCGGAAAAACAATCTGCCTTCTAACCATTATCACCTGTCTTCTTTATCAAAATTCTCCGGATAATTTAAAATTTATTTTAATTGACCCAAAACGGGTGGAACTCCCGGTATTCAACGGCATTCCGCACCTTATCACTCCGGTGGTTACACAGGTTCCGAAAATAGTAAACGCTTTAAAATGGACAATCTTGGAAATGGACAGGCGTCTAGAACTTCTTTCAAGATATAAAAAAAGGGATATTACCGCATTTAACAAAGAAACCGGCGAAAAAATGCCATATCTTGTCGTGGTAATAGACGAACTGGCGGATTTGATGGTCGCGGCCGCTTCAGAAGTTGAAGGGTGTGTTGTCCGCCTCGCGCAAATGGCGCGCGCCGTCGGCATTCATCTAGTGATTGCCACGCAACGTCCTTCGGTTGACGTCATTACCGGGCTCATCAAAGCCAATATCACATCGCGCATTGCTTTTGCCGTCGGTTCAATGATTGATTCGCGCACCATCTTGGATACCAGCGGAGCGGAAAAATTGCTGGGCCGCGGCGACATGCTTTTTACGTCATCCGAACTTTCAAAACCGAAACGTCTGCAAGGAGCGTTTATTTCCGATGAAGAATTGATCCGTATTGCCAATTTTATAAAATCCGAAAATGAAACCCCAGAATATGTTGAAGAAGTGACCGAAAAAATAAATGTTTCAAGTTTGGGGCTCGGACCGACGGTATTCGGAGCGCGGAACGCATCGGGTTTTGACGAAGATGACGATCCGTTGCTTGAAGGCGCGAAAGATGTAATAATTCAAGCGGGCAAAGCATCCGCTTCTCTGCTGCAACGCCGGCTCAAGGTTGGCTATTCAAGAGCGGCCCGGCTTTTGGATATTATGGAAAAACAAGGGCTCATTGGTCCGAGCGACGGCGCAAAACCGCGGGAAATTTTGGGATTTGGCAAGCCGTCGGCGGGACATCCGGAACACGAACACCCTGAAGGCGAATCAAAATACGAAGAATATGAAGAAAATCCGGATAACGAGGAAGAATATTACGAAGAGCGCGGCGAGATAGAACCGATAAACAACGGCATTGATGAAATCGGGGACGAAGAGTATTATGAGGAAGATGAGGAAAAGGAGGAAAAAATAAAATAAACTAATTCCTGTTTTTGTATGCATTCTTTCTCCGTAAAAAAAATCGGGGCAGAAACAACACTGGGCGAAAAACTGAAAAATCTGCGCGAAAAAAATCTTTACTCCGTCAAACGACTCGCGAAAAAAATTTTCATACATAAAAAATATATAGAAGCGTTGGAAGAAAATAATTACGCGGATTTGCCGGATGAAATTTATACCAAAAATTATATAATCGCTTACATTAAATTTTTCAAGCAAGACCCCGCGCCGTTTGTAAACGCGTATTTTTCCGAAATAAGCAAAAATAAAACCAATAAAACAGTCCAAAAAAGAATGGGAAAACCATGTTTTGTTTTTCCGGCGCACGTAACAAAATACGCGGTTTTGGGTCTTATTATAATTTCCTTTGCCACTTATCTCGGACTGGAAATTAAAAAAATAACTTCTCCCCCGAATCTGGAAATCTTTGAACCGACCGACGAAACAATAGTAAAAAGCCCGATACTTTCAATAACCGGAAAAAGCGAAAAAGAAACAAGAATAAAAATAAACGGCGAATCGGTAATGCCAAATGCCGACGGGACATTCAATGAAGAGATAGATTTGCAACACGGTCTGAATGTTATAAAAATCTCCGCGGCGAAAAAATACAGCAAAGAAAACATAATTTACAGAAAAATAATTTTTGACGAAGAAAAAAATAATTAAAAAATTAATAATTAAAAACATCCTATGACGAAAAAAGAAAAGGATGGAGGAAAAATCGTCCCGCAGGAATGCGGGGCGCAGGGGGAATATGACGAACGGTTTAAAGCCGCCGGGCTTGCCATTGCCCAAATCAGAGAAAAATTTGGCGCCGGTTCCATAATGAAATTCGGCGAAGCCAAGAAAATGTTTGTAGAAACAATTTCAACCGGCTGTTTATCTCTGGATATTGCCTTGGGCGGAGGAGTTCCGCGCGGACGCGTCATTGAAATTTTTGGACCTGAAGCATCGGGGAAAACCACGCTCACCCAACATATTATCGCTGAAGTTCAAAAAAATGGAGGCATTGCCGCGTTTGTAGACGCAGAACACGCGCTTGATCCTGAATACGCGAAAAAAATCGGCGTGAACATAGACGATTTGCTTATCTCTCAACCGGATACCGGGGAGCAAGCTCTTGATATTGTGGAAACGCTGGTGCGCTCAAATGGCATTGATGTAATCGTAGTGGATTCGGTTGCCGCGCTTGTGCCAAAAGCGGAAATTGAAGGAGAAATGGGCGCGTCGCATATGGGCCTACAAGCCCGTTTAATGAGCCAAGCGCTTAGAAAACTTGCCGGCATCAGCGCTAAAAGCAAGACGGTTGTTATCTTTATCAACCAAATCCGCCACAAAATAGGAGTATTTTTTGGAAATCCGGAAACAACAACCGGCGGAAACGCGCTTAAATTTTATTCTTCCGTCCGCATTGAAGTGCGCAAAGCCGCGCAATTAAAGCAGGGAGAAAATATTACCGGCAACCGCGTAAAAGTGAAGATTGTAAAAAACAAAGTCGCTCCGCCGTTCCGCGCCTGCGAATTTGATATTATGTATAACGAAGGCATCTCGGTATCCGGGGATTTGGTGGACTTGGGCACGGAATTAAATGTCATTACCAAGAGCGGAAATTCTTATACTTTTGGCGAGGAAAAACTCGGCGTCGGCAGAGAAAACGCCAAAGCATATATAAAAGGAAACCCCGCGCTTATGGCAACGCTTCGCAAACAAACATGGGAAGCGGTAAAAGCAAAAGAAGCCGCCACACAGTAAATCGGAAATTAAAAAAGACGGGATAACTTCCCGTCTTTTGGTTTTATAATATTTTCTTTCTCTTCAACTCCAAATAATTTTTTAAAACCGAAATTATGTTCGGGGCGAATTTTTCCTTATACTTTCCTTTTACCAATTTAACGATATTAAACTTTCCAAACTCGCGAATATCGCTTCCCAATTTAATCTTTTTGCCCTTTCTTTTTGCCAAAAAATGAATTAACACAACAAACTCATCTTTACTGCCGGGTTTTCGGATCATTATCGGCTTAAGCGGGCAAATTATTTCAATATCAAAACCGTTTTCTTCTTTTGCTTCTCTCCTACAAGTGTCTTCCAAAGAATTTTCCCCAACGACGTCTTTTGGTTCAACTTTTCCGCCCAAAAATTTCCAAAAATCATCATCGCCGTGCCTATTCAACAAAACTTCGCCGTTTTCTATAATAACCGGTCCGGACGCGACTACGATATTTTGAGCTCTTTTCATATTTTTATTCATTAAAAGGCCATTTGAGAGCAACTTTATTTATATTCTCCATATCTGCCGGAATACCCATTCCGATTTCACCATCATCTTCAATGATAGATATGTACAATCCGCCATTCTCTTCCATACAGACACAATCCCAAACCTCTTGGCCGTCATAAACCATATCAAAAACCAATGCTTTCTCAAGGGCTTCCTTTACGACGGCCTCAATCTGCTCCGGAGTTTGTTCTTGTTCCATTTTCGCTCCTTCTTGATTTTTTATTTGTTCGGGTAAATTCATAATAATATAATTTTATTAATTATGATTACATCATAACACAATTTCAAAGAACATTCATAAAAGATTATCATAAAAATGGATTTTTGTCAACCAAAAAGCCCTCCGTTTTCACAGAGGGCTTTTTTAAAATCTCACTTCGCTCGCTCCACGTAATCTCCCGTATCTGTATTGATAACTACACTGTCGCCTTCATTTATAAACAACGGAACGCGGGCCATCAAGCCATTTTCAAGTTCGGCTTCTTTGGTGACATTTCCGCCCGCGGTATCGCCTTTTACTCCGGGCGGGGCCGATACCACTTTCAAAGTTATTTTCTTTTGAATTTCCAAGCTGATTGGACGCCCTTCAAATTTCAAAATATCAACTTCATCGCCTTCTTTTAAATATTTTATCTTATCCGCAACGGTTGGAAGTTCCAAAGAAAATTGCTCATAAGAAGAGCTGTCCATAAAACAGGCCTCTGTATCGGTCTTGTATAAAAAACTGGCTTTTATTCTTTCCAAATCGGCTTCTTCAACATTGTCGCCCGGATGGAAGCTGTATTCCAAAACCTTTCCGGTAATCAAATTTTTAAGCTTCGTTTGCATTACCGGCTTTCTTTGTTGCATTCTTACAAAATTAGCGGTAACGACCAAATATGGCTCGCCATTCCAAAGAATACGCAAGCCAGTTTTAATTGAATTTAAGTTTGGTAAGACGGACATAAAAAATACTACTAAATTACTAAAATTTACGAAATTACTAAATTCTATTCAGTGTTTTCGTACTTTCGTACGCGTTTTTCGTAATTTCGTAGTGACCTAGTCTTCAACAAACGGAACCAGACCCATAACTCTCGCTCTTTTGATGGCTTTGGAGAGTTTTCTTTGATGCCAATTGCAAACATGGCTTCTTTTTTTAGCCACGATTTTGCAGTAAGAAGACATAAACTTTTTAAGCAATTCCACGTCTTTGTAATCTATTTCTTTAATATTTTTAACGCAGAAATAGCAAAAAGAATGAGGCGTTGTTTTCTTCTTATTTTGCGTTGTTTTTGTTTCACTCATAATTTATAATAATTTGATTAAAACGGAACTTCTTCCTCGGCAACGGCCTGAACCGGCGCTTCCTGCTGAATTGTCGGAATTTCTTCTGAAGCATACGACTGCGAATTTCCCATCGCCTGGTGCATCACCGGAGCGGATATTCCCGCTTCGCCGTAAGTTTGTCCGGCCTGATTTCCGCGGTCAAGCATTATCATATTGTCGGCAACAATTTCAGTGCGGTATCTTTTCACGCCATCCTGCCCTTGCCAATCGCGGGTTTGAAGACGCCCGTCAATATAAACCTTTCTTCCTTTCTTTAAGTATTGATTGCAGATTTCAGCAAGCTTGCCCCATGCGACTATATTGTGAAATTCGGCTTTTTCCTGCTTCTGCTTATTCGCGTCAAGCCAAGAATGATTTGTGGCAATCGCGAACGAAACTACCGACTGCCCTGTTGGCGTTGTCCGGAATTCCGGGTCGCGGGTTAAATTTCCTATTAAAGTCGCGCGGTTTAAACTTGCCATAAACGTTTTATCGGTACCAGACCACCGCAGATATTTTTCACAGATACGCACAGATTAATTTTTTTATCTGTGAAAATCTGTGATAGAAATCTGTGGAGGTTTTGTACCTTATAAGTTATATAATCTCTTCTTTTAAAATTTCGTCTAATTTTTTATCCAATTCATCAAGAGATGCTTTGGAATCTTTTGCTTTCTTTTCCGCATCTTCCGCGATTGCCGGAGCAACTTCCGGTTCTTCGACAAGTTTTTCCGGAACTTCAACGGCAGCAACCGGTTGCGCGGCATCAAAATTTTCCACCGCGCTTTCCGCGTTGCCGTCCGAAGCTTTATGCTCAGGATGAACATTCTCTTCGCGCGCCGGCATTCCTGAAACTTCGGTTTCGTTTAATTCTTTTGTCCCAAACGGCTTGAAGGAAAAATCCCCTTTGGAGACCTCATTAGAAACATCAAGCCGCAAAATTTCAGGCATCATTGTTATTTCTTTACCCAATTTTTCCATTTGAAGCGGGTCAATTTCCATTTGCGTCAGGACATAAATTCCGAATTTCGCGCGTTTTATCGGATAAGCAAGCTTGTTTCTTCCTAAAATTTTGTGTTCTTTTATTTCGCCGCTGTTTCTTTTTATAATTTCAAAAACGCCTTCCAATACGGATGGCACTTCCTCATCGCTGAATTGCGGATTTATTATCAATAAAATTTCGTAATTTTTCATAGTGTTTATGTGTATTTCCTCCGAATTTAACTTAAAATAGATTATCATATATTAAAAAATAATGCAAGGGCAAAACAAAATCCCCCGCAAAATTATGCGGGAGAAAGCCATTTAAGGCCGTTTTTTGTTCTTTATAAAGAACCAAAAAGATGCCGGTATCGCAAAAATAAGAAATAAACCCAAGGCGAACGCGGCTATTGATTTAAATTCGTTCTTATCTGTAATCCATAAATACACGGCGCCCCAGGACAGCGCATAAAAAATAATAAAATACGCGATAACAACAAGCTTACGAATCGTCTTTTTTATTATCATCTTTGCCGCTCCGTTTTATTTTTATAATAAATACAATGATAGACACGATAAAAATCGCGAATAAAATCGCCATTACGGACAAAAAAATCAAGCTAAGATAACCGCAAAAGATGTCAACCGGATTTCCGCTCGCGACCATACCGGATATAACGGCGCACATTTTATAAAAACCTGCGGCAATAACCAAAAAAATCGCGCCAACACCGCCAAATTTAATGATAAGTTTTACAAAAGACATTCCATTTCCTCTTTTCTTTGTTTTTTAAAGACCTTGAACAGACCTTATTTAATCATTACATCCGAATTTTGAGCCGTTGTCAAATTAAGTATTTTAGTTCATAATAAAATTATTATGACACCATCTCTAAAAATCAAAAAAGAAATCACGAAACTCATAAAAAATGCCTCCGCCAAAGCGGATATATCCGAAAACAACATAATCGTTCCGCCTAATCAAAAAATGGGCGACTTTTCATTTCCCTGCTTCGGACTGGCAAAAGAATTAAAAAATTCTCCGCAAAATATTGCCGCGAAATTAAAAGAAAGAATAAAACCATCCGGATTGGTTGTTGCCATTGAAAATTCCGGGCCCTACCTGAATTTCCGTGTTAACAGAAAAAAATTCGCGGAGATGACTCTGAAGCAAATCGCCAAAGAAAAAAATAAATACGGAAATTCTTCTGACGGGCGCGGAAAAAAAGTTTATATAGAATATGTTTCTCCGAATACCAACAAGCCGCTCCACCTGGGACATTTGCGAAACGGATTTCTGGGCGAGGCCGTTTCAAACATCTTTGAAACGGCCGGATACAAGGTAATCCGCGGGGTTCTGAATAACGACCGCGGAATGGGAATTTCCAAATGTCTTCTGATGTACGAAAAATTCGGAAATGGCGAAACTCCGGAAAGCGCGGGCATGAAAAGCGACCACCTTGTCGGAAAATATTATGTGATGTTTGAACAACGCGGAAAAGGCAATTCGGAAATTGAAGAAGAATTAAAAATACTCCTTCAAAAATGGGAAGATGGAGATAAAAAAACATTAGAACTTTGGAAAAAAATGAACCGCTGGGCGCAAAAAGGATACAAAGAAACTTACAAAAAACTTGGAATTAAATTTAATAAAGAATATTTTGAAAGTAAAATCTACAAACGAGGAAAAGAAATTGTCTTGGAAAATTTTAAGAAAGGAATTTTTATAAAAGATGAAAATAAAAACATAATCGCAAAATTGGACGGCTTGCCCGACCGCGTGCTTTTACGCGCCGACGGCACTGCGGTTTACATTACCACCGACCTTGCTTACGCGGAAAAAGTTTTTAAAGAAAATAAAATTTCAGCCCTTATTTATGTTGTCGGGAGTGAACAGGATTTGTCTTTCAAACAATTATTCCAGATACTAAAAAAACTCGGGCGCAAATTTGACGTGAAACATTTAAGTTATGGCATTGTCAATTTGCCGGAAGGACGGATGAAATCCCGCGAAGGCACGGTGGTAGACGCCGATGATTTAATTAACAAACTGGAAGATTACGCAATCAACGAAATAAAAACCCGGCACGATTTTCTGAAAGAAAAAGAAGTTGAAAAACGCGCTACGCCGATCGCGCTTGCGGCTTTGAAATATTTTATTTTAAATGTCGGACCGAAAAACAGCATGATTTTTGACCCGCGCGCTTCTCTTTCCTTCGCCGGCAACACCGGCCCGTACCTTCTTTATACTTACGCCAGAATGGCAAACATTTTTGAAAAAGTCAAGTCGCCGAAAATCTTCGGAAAAATAAATTACGAAAAACTTTTGGGCGACAACGAACACAAAATCATATCCGACCTGGCTCGCTTTGGCGAAGTGCTGAAAACTGCCGAAATAAATTACGACCCATCCGAACTGACAAAATATCTTTACGAACTGGCAAAAGATTTCAGCGATTTCTACCGCGATGAAAATGTTTTAAGAGCCGGAAAAGAAACAAAAACGGCCAGATTGTATTTCTTGCGCAATTTGCAGATTGTTTTTGAAAAAGGATTAAAATTATTAGGCATAGAACCGTTAAAAAAGATGTAATTGACTACCCAAACTTTTTGTGTTAATTTAAAATCACAAAATAAAATAATTTTGCGGGCAGAGGCGGATTTAAAAATCTGCAATCTGAAATCTGCAATCTGAAATTTCTCATATGTTTAAAAAAGAAGAACAGGGAGGGGAAACAATTATAGCCGCCGGTGTTCGCGTTGAAGGAGAGTTCGTAAGCAAAGGAAAATTAATAATTGACGGAGATGTTGCGGGAAACATAAAAACAGAAGATGATATTAACATAGGCGAACAAGCAAAAATAGTCGCGAATATTTCCGCGCAAAATGGAATCATAGCCGGAGAAATAAAAGGCGACATCCGCATAAAAGGGCGGCTTGATATTTTGCGGACCGCGAACGTAAAGGGAGATGTTTCCGCGAATATTTTGTCAATTGAGGCAGGCGCCAACCTGAACGGAAAATGCGCTGTGGGAGAAAACGCAACGGCGGAAAAACCGAATGGGCGCGTGGCGCGGGAAAAAGAAGCCGAAATAACTGAAAGATAAAATTTACCGGAGAATTTTAATTCAGAATTTCAAATCCATAATTCTGAATTTTATATTATGTATACATATCTGTACGATAATTTTCTGACAGAGATAAAATATGCGAAGACACTGGCGGTAATTGAAACGCGGCTTACCGACCTTGGAATCCAAGGACGTATTGATCGCATTTCCACTTTTAAAAATCCGAAAGAAATTTTGCATGACGCTGTGCGCCGAGAAATGAAAACAATAGTGGTTGTCGGGAATGACGACACAGTCAGAAAGGTTCTAGAAGTGATTCCGGATTTTAATTTAACTTTCGGAATTATTCCCGTCGGCTCTCCAAACAAAATCGCCAAATTTTTAGGGATTCCGGAAGGAGAAACGGCATGCGACGTGCTCTCGGCGAGAATTATCAAAAAAATGGATATCGGAAAAATAAACAACAAATTCTTTTTTGGAAGCATTTCAATACCGCAAACCACTTTGCCGATAATCTGTAATGAAAACTTCACGATCCATCCCGAAAATGTTGCAAGCGTTTACGTGCATAATTTGCCGATAGCCGCCGATTCTTCCGTAGAACCCAAAATGTCGCGGCCATGCGACGGCAATCTAGACCTTTATATCGCCACTCCCCTGTCTTCGGTTTTCGGCAAAGTAAGATGGTGGCTGGGAAATCCAAAAAATCTTTCCAAGGAAAGGATCAGTATTCTTCCGGTCAAAAAAATACGCATAAAATCGGGGGGTCTGTTTTCAATTTTCGCGGATGGCGCCAAAATAGAAACTTCGGAAGCAAATATTGAAGTAGTGCCCCAAAAGCTGAAGATGATAACCGGAAAAGAGAGAATGTTCTGACCGCAGATTATGGAACACAGATAACACAGATGGCGGTGAAACTGGACAAAATTAAAAATTTATGATAAAATAATTCAAATTGTAAAATCTGAAATCTGCAATTTGAAATTAAATTACGCGGACGTGGCCTGCCCGCAACGCCAGCAAGCTGTCTTGCGTGGCGGGCGCATCAAAACACTAATCCGATGAAATAAACAAAATATAATCTTTAAAAATATACAATAAAAATACGCGGACGTGGTGAAATGGCATACACGCCACTTTGAGGGGGTGGTGGTCGCAAGACCGTGGAGGTTCGAGTCCTCTCGTCCGCATTTCGCGCGCTTAACTCAGTGGTTAGAGCATCTCGTTTATTTACCCCGTTAAATCTTCATCGGACGGTTAGCTCAGTTGGTTAGAGTATCTCGTTTACACCGAGAGGGTCGCAGGTTCGAATCCTGCACCGTCCATTTGAGAATTTAACAGGGCATAGGGTTCGAATCCCTAAGCGCGCACCAAAGAGCATCCGGCAGTCGGGTGTTTTTTTGTTTACTATTGACAAAAACTACTCTTTCTGATAAATTAAATTGACTGCTGTTTAAAAAATGAAACGGGGACAAGAAAATGCCGACGAGTGCAAAGATATACATCAATGGTTATGGCGCACCAAAAGATCCGGTTAATGACGGAAATCTATCAAGATATTTAGGGGCAGTTAAAAGTACTGTTGAAAATTTTGTTGAATCCAATTCGAAATATGGTATACCTAACTCAAAGTATGATTTTACTCTTTATTTAGCTGGTGGGTTTACAAATAGAACCGATTTATCAGAAGCGCGGGCAATGCAAATGTGGTTTGAACATCATGGTTTACCAAAAAATGTCAGAAGAGTTATACTTATTGAAGAATCAACCACTGGACGTGATAATCTAGTGTTATTTACCCAAACCATTGAAGACCCTCCAATGACTTATTTGACACTTTTCTTTTGGGAATATTCCCGTAGATTTCAAATGGAGTTTTTAGCTAGGCACATTCTTGCTAAAATGTGTACATATCATCAAGCTTATGAGTTCATCGGCGTGCCGTTTGACGCAAGATCGATGAAACTGGTAAATCGCGCCAAAGAATATCTTTTAAAATTCCCTCTGCTGGTTCTTGCATGGTATTTTCCATTCATCAACAAGCTTGTCGTAAGACCTATTCGCGAACGGCATATCGCAAAATGCCGCAAAGAAGCGGAAAAATAAAACAGCACACTCCGAATTTTTTCGGAGTTTTTTGTTTTCTTAAATTTTTGCTATAATGTGAATATATGGGCATTATAAAATACATTTTGGGAATCGGCGGAATGGTCTTGGGATTTTTGCTTGTCTGGAAAGCCACCTGGTTTTTGTACAATGTCGGCAGCGTGCCGTTCGCGGAAAAATATCTGGGAACTTTCGGCGGTTCGCACACTTTTTACAAACTTCTCGGAATTTTAATAATCTTAATCTGTTTTATCTGGGTAAGCGGAAGTTTGGATGATATAATAATGTGGTTTTTCGGTCCGATATTCCAAGGGGTAAAATAATAAATGAAATAGACTTCCACTAATTTTTATCACAAATACTCACGAATAATTAGTGCGGATTAGTGGCATAGATTTGTGGAAGTTTTGTACAATATAAAATTATGACATACATTCCATCAGGAACAGAGCTCTTAAATCCTTTTGAAATTTTAAAAAGGGCCGGCATCGGCGAGGGTATGAAAATTGCCGATTTAGGATGCGGCACCATGGGGCATTTTGTATTCGCCGCCTCGCACTTAGTTGGCGATAGAGGCGCGGTTTACGCGATTGATATTTTGAAATCAGCGCTTGCCGGGATTGAAAGCCGGATAAAAATGGAAGGCGTTTCCAATGTCCAGACAATCTGGTCGGATATTGAAGTTTTGGGCGGCACAAAGGTTGGCAACAACGAAGTGGATATCGCCTTTTTGCATAATGTTGGGGCAAAAGCGGATATGATACGCGAAGCCGCGCGGCTCATAAAACCCGGCGGAAAACTTCTAATAGTGGATTGGGAAAAGACCTCCGCGCCATTCGGTCCTCCGACCAAAAACCGGCCTGACCCGGAACGAATTAAAAAAGACGCGGAAGAAATCGGGCTTAAATTCTTGGAAGAATTCAAAGCCGGCCCATACCACTTCGGAATAATATTCGTAAAATAATCATAGACAAAAACACCGCGACAAAAAATCACGGTGTTTTATTTTTATACTATCTTTTACGACCGTGAAAGATAGCATAATTTTTTATTTTAAAAGACCCTCGGAAAAAATCCAAGGGTAAGGGGTGGGAAGTAAGGTGCCTAAAGGTACAGATCACCTGCTGGACGCGAACACGAACCGGTTGCCAGCATTCCAGACAACCCTGGGAGAGCCATAGCTGTTGCCCAGCCAGAGACCGTCACCAATGCGCGCCACGTAGAACACGCGGAGGCTGCCGTCCGAGGCGGAAATCGGCTCCATGGCAATGATAAGCCATTCGTACATCGGCTGATCGCAATACTGCTCGCGGAACGCCGGACCAACTTCCGCGGGGCACAGCGACAGACCGAGCTTCTTGGCGGCGTCACAGATTTGCGCGAATGTGGCGCCATTGGCGAATCCCAGCTCGGCGACGGAACGAACAACAAGATTAACTTCTCTTTCCGCCACAGAAAAAGTGACGCGTCCGAGAATATCATCGGCCCAGCTATTGATGTAAAAACCAGCCGCATGGAGAGCGCGATGATACTCGTCAACGCTCTTGTGGAGACCGAGCTTGATGGTCCTCCACGCTTCTCCTATCAAACCAATCTGTGCTATCCTATCCGAACCGCATCGCTGGCAATATCTTGCCCGGCCAGCTTCAATGCGATTCCACTTATAACCGCACTCTTCGCATTTGTATTCCATTTCAGCTTCCTTTCTTTTCTTTTTATTGTTAATTTTCAAATCACTTTACTATATCAAATTATTTCTTCGCTGTCAATGTTGATTTGACAAGTTGCGACAAAATGCGATAAAAAGAAAGATATAAACTTTAAATTTCAAAATCTATGCTTAAATTTTTTACTCCTTCATTCTGGTTCACACTGCGCCCGGCTCCCCTGTTTCAGGGCTATGAAATAGTTTTGATAAGCTTGTTCGGATTATTCATAATTGTTTCAATCGTCTTTTCATTTATAAAAAAAGATAAAAAAATTGATTCATACCTTAGAAAAAGATTTGACCGCTTCCAAAGAATGTTTCTGGCTCTCGGCGCCGCCGGATTTGCGCTTTTGTTTTTTACTTACGAAAAGGCCTATGTTTTCGGAGCGCGGTTCTGGTATCTGATATGGATTTTGGGATTTTTGACCTGGCTCGGATTTATTATTTACGATTTGATAAAAAAAATGCCGAAAGAAAGAAAAGCGGATAAAGACAAAGCAAGTTTTGAAAAATATTTGCCGAAGAAAAAATAAATTATGAAAACCCGCGCCACAGGAAATCTTGGGGAGGAAATTGCCAAAAAATACCTGGTTGGCAAAGGATATAAAATTCTTGGCGGACAATATCACGCCGGCCGGCTTGGCGAAATAGATGTGGTTGCGGAAAAAGATGGGCATTTGCATTTTGTAGAAGTAAAAACGCGGACCAACCGCGTTTTTGGTTTGCCCGAAGAAGCGATTACCAAAATAAAACAGGAGCGGATTACAAAATCGGTTTATCGCTATCTTTCAGAAAATAATATCAGCCACGAAAATTACCAAATAGATTGCGTGGCGATTGACTTGGATTATAAAACAAAAAAAGCCAAAGTACGGTTTTTGGAAAGTATTTGTTAATTAAAAAGAGCGGAACATTACCGCTCTTTATTCTTTTATCTCGGACGGATCTGCCCAACCGCCTCAACTTTCACTTCAAATCCTTCGAATTCGTCCGGAATGGCCACCTTGATTTCCGGGGTTAATTCTTTTACCTGCACCACGAGAATGAAACCATTATCATTTCTGCCGATTCCGATTGCGCAATGCAAATGTCTGATTTTTGCCGCCAATTTTGCCTTTGCTTTCCGCGCCTTTTCAAAATCTGTTTTGTCGGACATTTTCTTTCCCTTCTTTCTTTTTTTTATTTTAACGAACATTAAATCAACTTATCAAAAAACTCAACTTTTGTCAATCGCTTGACATTTATTTCAATTTATAGTATTATAAAAACATAAGGACTGGTCTCTGCGGACTGGTCATTTTTATTAAGCACTAATTAAAAAGGAACAAGACTCCCACAAATCTATATCACTAATCCGCACTAATTATTCGTGCTTATTGGTGAAAAAAATTAGTGGAAGTTGTATCCCTATAAAACATCATGTCGTCACCAATAATGCAAGCAATCAAACAAATCTGCGAGGAAAAAAATCTTTCGTACGAATCTGTTTTGGAAACAGTGGAATCCGCGTTGGCTTCCGCGTACCGCAAAGATTTTGGCGAAAAAAATCAAAATCTGAAAGCCGAATTTGACCCGGAAACCGGAGCTCTTCGCGTTTTTGATATTAAAACCGTAGTTTCTGACGAGCTTTTTGAAGAATACCAGAAAGAAATGGAAGAACGCGCCAAATTGCGCGAACAAATGGAAGCCGAAGGCGTTGCTGTTCCTCTCGCCAAGGAAGAAAAGGAAGAAATTGTTCCGGCGGAAGGCGAAGAGGAAAAACCGCGCTTCAGCCCGAAACTTAATATTTCCCTTTCCGAAGCAAAAAAAATTAAGAAAAGCGCGAAACTTGATGAAGTTTTAAAAACCGAACTTGAAGTTCCGGGCGAATTCGGAAGAATGGCCGCGCAAACGGCAAAACAAGTAATCACCCAACGTCTCCGCGAAGCCGAACGGGAAAATGTCTTTGCGGAATTCAAAGACAAGGAACAACAGGTCCTTATCGGCATCGTGCAAAGGCGCGAAGGCCGGGTAGTTTTAGTTGACCTTGGAAAAATCACGGCCGTCATACCGCCCGAAGGACAAATCCCGACCGAAAGATATAATCCGGGCGACCGCATAAAGGTTTATGTTGAATCAGTCACAATCGGTTCGCGCGGACCAGAAATAACGATTTCCCGCGCGCATCCGGAATTGGTAAAAAAACTTTTTATGTCCGAAATTCCGGAAATCGCGGAAGGCGCCGTTACAATCAACTCTGTGGCGCGCGAAGCCGGATCGCGGACCAAAATCGCGGTTTCTTCAAAAGAAGAAAACGTTGACCCGGTCGGTTCCTGCATCGGCCAGCGCGGCACTCGCATCCAAACAATCATCAATGAACTCGGCGGCGAAAAAATAGATATAGTTGAATACAGCGAAAATGTGGAAAAATTTATCGGAAACGCGCTTTCTCCGGCAAAAATCCAAAAAATAAATTTAAATCAGGAAACCAAGCTCGCAACCGCCCATGTTTCATCCGACCAGCTTTCTTTGGCTATCGGCAGAGGCGGACAAAATGTCCGTTTGGCCGCGCGACTGACCGGCTGGACCATTACTATTGAAGAAATTAAAGCAAAAGACATCCCGGAAGAAACAAAAGAAAAAGAAACCGAAGTTGCGGAAAAGACCGAAACCGGACAAGAAACCGCGGAGGAAACCAAACCGGAAATTCCTGCCGAAAATCCTCCGATTGCCGAATCTCCGGAAGAAACAAAAAAAGAAACCTCGCCGAAAGAAACAGAAACTGATAAAATAAAAGAAAATAACACTAAAAAATAAATCCATGGCTAATTTATTTCACATCATATTTTACCAACCGATATTCAATCTTTTGGTCTGGCTCTATGACGTCATCCCTGGTTATGATATCGGCATTGCGATTATTGCGCTAACGGTAATTTTAAAATTTTTGCTTTTTCCCCTGACGATAAAATCTTTGCGTTCGCAAAAAGCATTGCAGGAAATTCAACCCAAAATAAACGAAATAAAAGAAAAATATAAAAATCAAAAAGAAGAAATGTCAAAAGCGATAATGGAACTTTACCGCAAAGAAAAAGTAAATCCGTTTTCTTCGTGTTTGCCGATTTTAATCCAGCTTCCGTTTTTGATAGCGCTTTATCAGGTGCTCGCGGCCGGATTGAAATCCAGCGGCTTTGAAGCGCTTTATCCTTTTGTCGCCAATCCGGGACACATTGACACCATCTTTCTGGAATTTATGGACCTCGCCGAAAGCAAAAATGTGATTCTTTGCCTGCTTGCCGGCATCACGCAATTTTTTCAAGGAAAAATGATGACAACTTCGTCACCGGCGCGTGTTGCCCAAAAAGACCCTGGAAGCAAAGATGAGGCAATGCTTGGCTCAATGAATAAACAAATGCTCTATATGATGCCGATTCTCACAGTATTCATCGGCTATTCCCTTCCGGGAGGACTGGTGCTTTACTGGCTAGTTATGAACGCGCTGACAATTGTTCAACAATGGATATTCCTACGGCCAAAAAAAGTAATTTAATTTATGATTTTGAATGCAAAAAAAATAATCGGGCTTCCGGTTGAAACGAGTGGCGGAACAAAAATCGGCAAAGTCGCGGATATTAATTTGGATATTGAATCGCATATTGTAAATTCGTATGCCGTCAGATGCGGATTTATCAGCAATGAAAATCTGATAATCGGAAGAAATCAGGTGCTCTCTATAGACGGCCAAAAAATGATAGTTGAAGATGGAGCAATCCGCGAAAAAATAAAATCAAATACGACAGAAACTCTTATGAAAAAAACGGAACCCGCGCTTACGGCAACATCCAAATAAAAGCAATGTATGAAAAATATTTTGCGGACAATATCCTATTTTGATATTTATAATTGGACGCTCCGCGCCGAAGAAATTTGGAAATGGCAATATAAAAACGAAAAAATTTTAACGCTTCCCGAAATTTTTACGATATTAAAAAGCGAGGAGATAAAAACCGTTTTGCAGGAAAAAGACGGTTTTTATTTTATCCGCGGAAAAGAAAATATTTTGGCGGAACGGGCGGAAAAATATCTTTTTGCCGAAAGAAAATATAAAAAAGTTATGCGTCTCGCGCGGATATTTTCTTTTTTTCCATTTATTAAAATGATTTCCGTCTGTAATGATTTGGGATATTCAAACGCGCCCGACGGAAGTGATATAGACCTCTTCGTTATTACCTCGCGCAAACGAATCTGGCTCGCGCGGCTGCTGATAACCGGTTTTTTAAAACTATTCAAGATGCGTCCCGGAGAAAATTCACGCGACGCGATATGCCCGAGTTTTTTTATTGACGAAGACAATATCAACCTAAAAAATCTGGCCCTTAAAAACGAATTGGGCGCGCCGGACGACCCACATTTTTCGTATTGGGTGTGCCAGATGGCGCCGATTTTAGAAAAAGACGGGTTTAATAAAAAATTCGGCGAAGAAAATAAGTGGGTCAACGATTTTTTACCAAACGCCCTTGTCGCAAAAAAACCGCCGGCGCGAAGAAATATCGCCATATCCTCCGTTGCCGAATACTTTGAAAAAATTTTTCAAGGTTTTTTTGGCGATTGGCTTGAACAAAAAACGAAAAAAATTCAACTTGGAATAATGCCGGAAAATTTAAAACGACTGGCAAATAAAAATACCAATGTCGTCATAACCGACAGCATACTTAAATTTCATACGCATGATTCCCGCGAAGATTTAAGAAACAAATTTTATAAAATAACTACGTGGGGACCGTCCCCCGCGTCGGGGGACGGTCCCCCGAAAGTATAAAGTATGAAGAAAATTTTAGAATACGGGATTTATCTTCTTGTCTTTTTATTGCCGTGGCAAACGCGGTGGATTATTAAAGCCGGAAATTTGAACGGCTATTCCGAATATAATACTTATTCGCTTTATGGGACAGAGATAATCTTATGGACGATAACCTTGATAAGTTTGTTTTATCTGATTAAGAATGAAAATTTACGATTTACGATTTACGATTTACGATTTAAAATACTGATTTTTTTATTTTTAATTTTTTCGTTCATATCCGCTGTTTTGGCGTTTAATCCGGCGCTGGCGTTTTATACGCTTCTGAAAATCGCCGAAGGAGGAATTCTGGCATTTTTAATTTACAAACTGGCGAATTTTAAAAAAATAATTTACGCATTTTCTGGCGGTATGCTGATTCAGGCATCTGTCGCGTTTTGGCAATTTTTTACTCAAACATCATTTTCTTCAAAATGGCTCGGAATGGCTTTGCAAAACGCGTCAATCCTTGGGGCATCGGTCGTTGAAACAGGAAGCGGACGCTGGCTAAGAGCTTATGGCGCGCTTCCTCATCCAAACATTTTGGCAGGATATCTAGTAATCGCGATTTTTCTTCTAGCAATTTTATATGTCCACAAAGAATCAAAATTAGTATTTCCCGCAATAATAATTTTATCTTCAGCATTATTTTTAACATTTTCCCGCGCCGCATGGATTGCCCTGATTTTTTGCTTGCTGATTTTTTTACTCGCCAACTTAAAAAATAAAACAAACTTAAAAAAAATCGCGTCTATAACCATTGTTTGCGCCACCATACCTCTGATTCTTTCTTTTATTTACACTCCTTTGCTAAAAACTCGCGTGGAGGGTGTCGCACGGCTTGAAGAAAAATCAAACGCCGAACGGATGCAGTTCTACCGCGAATCTTTCAAAATCATAAAACTCCATCCTGTTTTCGGCGTGGGTCCTGGAAATTATACGCTGGCGCTGAAAAATGAAATTAACCCAAATCTGAAATCTTTCGCATACCAGCCAACGCACAATATTTATCTTCTTTTTATTTCAAAATTTGGCATTTTAGCATTTTTATTTTTGATGATTTTATTTATAATTTATAATTTAAAATTAAAAATTATTTTCCTCTCTCCCATTTTAATTCTCGGACTTTTTGACCATTACCCAATAAGCATCTATGCTGGTATAATGTTGGTGGGATTTGTTGTCGGTTTATCTTGTTTAGCAAACAAAACAAAAACATAATTTTATCTCAACAAGCAACTTTCCCAATTTTAATTTATAAATTTTAAATTACTTTTTAATAAAATAAATTAAAATTTAAAAATTAAAACTGAAAATTTCGGAAAATTATGTTTATTATCGCAAAAGTAAAAAATTGCTGGATAATACTTCCGCGCGGGTTCAGACATTTTATAAAATACTCAATTATCGGGGCTACAAGCGCCTCAATAGATTTTTTTATTTATTGGGCGCTTACGAGATTTACCATTTTTTTTGGCGAACACTACCTCATTGCCAATGCCATATCTTTTCTTACAGCCACCGGCTGGGGATTTATTTGGAATAAAAAATGGACTTTTGAAAATAAAGATGTCAAAAAAATCCGGCAATACCTAAAATACATTATCATCTGCGGTTCCAGTTTGTTGCTTTCCGAAGCAGTTCTCTATGGTCTCGTAAAAATCGGCGTCCACGATATAATAGCCAAACTCTGTGTCGGCACAATTTCCTGGGCATGGAATTTCACCATGAACAAATACTGGACTTTTAAAGAAAAGTTTTAAATTATATCCTCATACCCGCCCCGGCTATTAAGTCGGGGTATTTTTTACTTGACAAATCCCATATATTTTGCCAAGATATAATCTGAAATTAAGAAAGGCAAAAAGCGATAAAATAATATTTTATACTTTTGCCGATAAACAAAACCTTATGAACATACGTCCATTAGGCGACCGAATTTTGGTCAAGCCGCTCGCTGAAGAAGCGGCCACGAAATCCGGAATCCTTTTGCCCGATACAGCAAAGGAAAAACCGGAAAAAGGAAAAATTATTGCCACAGGCCCGGGGAGGACGCTTGAAAACGGCAACAAAGCTCCGATGTCCGTCAAAATTGACGATATTGTTATGTTTAAAAAATACAGTCCGGACGAAATAAAAACAGACGGCGAAGTATTATTACTTATTTCGGAATCGGACGTCTTGGCAATTATTGAATAAAGGAACTAGACTCCCACTAATTTCTATCGCTAATTCGCACTAATAAATTAATTTTCTAATTCGTGCGTATTCGTGGCATAGATTTGTGGAAGTTTAGTACCCATTAAACTATTATTATGGCTAAACAACTTTTATATGACGAAAACGCCCGTCAATCATTAAAAAGAGGCGTTGATAAATTGGCAAATGCCGTGAAAGTTACGCTTGGTCCAAAAGGACGGAACGTGGTTTTAGACAAAGGATACGGCTCCCCGACCATTACCAAAGATGGCGTCACGGTTGCCAAGGAAATTGAATTGGAAGACAAGTTTGAAAATGTCGGCGCGAATTTGGTTAAAGAAGTGGCTTCAAAAACCGCGGATGTTGCCGGAGACGGCACAACAACCGCCACGGTTTTAGCGCAATGCATTGTTGGCGAAGGCGTAAAAAATGTCGCTGCCGGCGCGAATCCGATGGTTTTAAAGAAAGGAATTGAAAAAGGCGTGGAAGCGATTATTAAAAACTTGCGTGAAATGAAAAAAGACATTTCTTCCAAAGAAGAAATCACCCAAGTCGCGTCCATCTCGGCAAACGACCAGGAAATCGGAAAGATTATTGCCGAAGCCATTACCGAGGTCTCAGATGATTTTGCAAACATCAAAGATGTCGTTGTTACCGTTGAAGAATCGCAATCTTTTGGAATTGAAAAAGAAGTGGTAAAAGGGATGCGTTTTGACAAAGGTTATGTTTCTCCGTATATGATTACCAATTCCGAAAGAATGGAGGCGGAATACAGCGACGCGAACATTTTAATCACTGACAAAAAAATATCTTCGCTCCAGGAAATTCTCCCGTTGCTTGAAAAATTGGCAAAAACAGGAAGAAAGGAACTGATAATTATCGCGGATGATTTTGACGGCGAGGCCCTTGCCACATTATTGGTAAACAAGCTCCGCGGAACATTTAATACATTGGCGGTAAAAGCCCCGGGATTTGGAGACAGAAGAAAAGCAACATTGCAGGATATCGCCGTTTTAACCGGCGGAAAAGTTATTACCGAAGACATTGGCTTGAAGCTTGAAAATGTTGAAATTGAGGACTTGGGCAAAGCGCGCAAAGTGGTTGCCACAAAAGACAATACCACAATCATTGAAGGCGCCGGAAATCCTGAAGAATTAAAAAATCGCGTGGCGCAAATCAAAAAAGAACTGGAAAATACCGATTCAAATTTTGATAAGGAAAAACTTCAAGAACGTCTTGCCAAACTTGCCGGCGGAGTGGCTGTTATTAAAGTGGGCGCGGCCACAGAAACCGAAATGAAAGAAAAGAAAATGAGAATTGAAGACGCGATCGCCGCCACCAAAGCCGCGATTGAAGAAGGAATTGTGCCGGGCGGAGGCGTGGCGCTTGTCCGCGCGATAAAATCGCTTGATACGATTTCCGCCGAAGGCGATGAAAATGTTGGCGTGAATATCTTGCGCAAATCGCTAGATGAACCATTAAAACAAATTGTCGCAAATGCCGGAAAAGACGGCGCGATTATTATTGACGAAATAAAAAAGCACGATGGCGCTTACGGCTATAATGCCGACAAAGACCGCTTTGAAGATATGATGGTCGCGGGCATTATTGACCCGACCAAAGTGACAAGATGCGCGCTTCAAAACGCGGCATCAATTGCGTCACTTATCCTTACAACCGAAACAGTAATCACCGACAAACCGGAAAACAAAGACCACACCTGTGGCACACACGCTCCGCAAATGCCTGGCGGAATGAATATGGGATACTAAGAAAAAAAATCACCCCGAAAGGGGTGATTTTTTTAATTCCAAGTATCTAATTCCTAATGTCTAAAATTAAATGATGTCGGGTACCGCTCCGTTGTCCGCGGTGTGCCGCAAAGACCAAGGAGAGGTGCCCGACACCCCAAAGTAAATACGGAGACGTGCCTGGTGACCCAAAGTCCGCCGGCAAAAATCCACGTGGATCCCAAGGATCCGCTCCGCGGCCCCAAGGATGACAAATTAAAAAAGACCTGCTAAAGAGCGGGTCTGATTCTAAAACTTTTTTCTCACATAATCAGAGCAAAAACGACGCAAGAACTGCCATCCCGATTCCTCCGATAATATCCAGCGCGTAATGTTGCTTGACAGTCAGGGTTGAAATGATAATCAGAAGCGTCCAGAAAGCCATAAGAGTTCCCGCCTGTCTATGGCGCGTCCGCCACACGGCAATGGTCAAGAAAACCGAAATCGCCACATGAAGCGACGGAAAACAATTGTTCGGCTGGTCCAAAAGTTTCACCAGCGCGAAGAAAATATGTCCGCCATCGCTGTAAGTCCGCGGATATGTTACCGGAAAAAAAATGAAAAAAATAAAATGCACCCAGCACAAAACACAGAGAGATAGAAAAACTCTGCCAAATTTTTCCTTTGGAATAAGATACATCGCCACCGGAATGAGTAAAAAGAAAGAAACATAGATATAAATAGTCCAACCCATAAAAGGAATTCTGTCTTCCCACGGAAACAATGGGAACTGCCCCGCCTCATACGGAAGAAGGTAGTTGATAGGCACGTACGGGCTTGCCATAACGAGCCACAAAATCAGCGCGGTCCAGCGCGGAATCCGCCCAAGCCAATCTTCTAACCTTTTTAGCATTCTACTCTCCGTTTTAAATTTTTAATGTCCTTTGCTCTAAATTTAGGGGTTTTTGGAAAAAAAGTCAATACCTATTGTCAATTTCCGCCAAATGTGCTAAATTGGATATATAACAAATAAACAAAAAAACCAAAAAACCGGTTGCAAAGAGAAAGATGGTTTTGAAACGAACTTTATGTTAACTTTTAATCTAAACTTAGAGAAAAAACTGAAGATTTTTGATGCGGATTTTCTTTATAATCGGCCGTTTTTTGGTTTGAAAAAGTATGTCTTTGATATATATTATCGTCGGACTATTTGGAGGCGGCATATCGGGCTATCTGCTCCGAAGGGCTGTAGCCAAACGCCGGGCTAACACGGTAGAATCCAGGGCCGAAAAACTTCTTGAGGAGGCAAAAACGCGCGGACAAAAATATCTGATGCAGGCAAAAGAACGCGCTTTAAAAATAATTGATGACGCAAAGAAAGAAGAGCGCGACATCAGGAGGGACCTTTTGGAATACCAAAAAAAGCTCCAAAAAAGAACCGGACTTTTTGAACAAAAACTTCTTGAATTCCAGGACAAGGAACATCAGCTTACCGAAAAAACCCAAGAAATTGAAAAAATAAAAGACGAAACATTAAAGATAAAACAGGATGAAATTGTAAAACTTGAAAAAATCAGCAATTTATCCCAAAGCCAGGCAAAAGAAGAGCTGATGCGTTTAGCGGAAGATGATGCCAAGGACGCAATTCTTTCCCGCGCTAGAAAAGTTCAGGAAGTCGGAGCGGACGAACTGCAAAAAAGAGCGCGCGATGTTTTATCCAGCGTGATACAACGCATAGCCGCGTCTCATGCTTGCGAGACAACAACTTCAAGCGTGGATATTCCAAATGACGAAATGAAAGGAAGAATCATTGGCAAAGAAGGAAGAAATATTAAAACAATAGAACAGCTTACCGGCACGGAACTTATCGTAGACGAAACCCCAAATGTCATTACGGTTTCCGGATTTTCCCCCATCCGCAGGCAGATCGCCAAATTGGCGCTTACCAAACTTGTCGCCGACGGCAGAATCCAACCGGCGCGCATTGAAGAAGCGATTGAAGAATCCAAAAAAGAACTGGCAATTGAAATTAAGAAAGCCGGCGAAGATGCGCTTTTCAACTTGGGAATCAGCGTTGCCGGATTTGACCCAAAACTTGTCCAGATTCTCGGACGGCTCAAATACCGCACCAGCTACGGACAAAACATTTTGGCGCACTCCCTTGAAGTAGCGCATCTTTCCGGATTAATGGCCGAGGAACTTGGGGCTGACGTGGCGCTTGCCAAAAAAGGCGGCCTTTTCCACGATATCGGCAAAGCCGTAGACCATGAAGTCCAAGGAAACCACACTGAAATCGGTTTTAATTTGCTGAAAAAATTCGGAATTTCCGATGAAATCGCTTATCCGGCGCTTTCGCACCACAGCGATTCTCCGAAAAACATTGAAGCAATTATAGTTAAAGCCGCGGATGCGATTTCCGGCGCCCGCCCGGGCGCAAGAAAAGAAACCTTGGAACAATATGTCCAACGGCTTACCGAACTTGAAAACGTGGCGACATCTTTTTCCGGCGTGCAAAAGGCCTATGCCATCCAAGCCGGACGCGAAGTGCGCGTTTTCGTCAAACCGCAAGAAATTGATGATTTGAGCGCGTACAATTTAGCGCGCGACATCGCCAAAAAAGTGGAAGCCGAGCTTCGTTATCCCGGCGAAATCAGAATTACAGTCATCCGCGAAACCAGAGTGACGGAGTACGCGAAGTAAGTGATAAAAGGAACAAAACTTCCACAAATCTAAACCACGAATACGCACGAATTATTAGTGCGAATTCGTGATATTAATTAGTGGAAGTCTAGTACATTATTTATGTTAAAAATTCTCTTTATCGGAGATTTAATCGGAAAAATCGGAAGGCAGACGGTGCGCAAAGCCCTGCCTTCTTTGATTAAAAAATATAAGCCAAATTTTATCATCGCCAATGCGGAAAACTTGGCGCACGGGCTTGGAATTACCAGAAAAACAGTGGCGGACGCGCTTGATGCCGGCGCGCAATTCTTTACCTCCGGCAATCATATTTTTGACAAAAAAGATGAGGCAGAAAAAGTGTTTGCCGACACGGCGCTAAATAACATTATTATCCGCCCGGCAAACCATAAAAACAAAACTGGAGATGGAGAAAAAATAATCAAGAGTGGGAAGTATAAACTTTTGGTGATAAATTTAAACGGGCAAGTCTTCATCCAAGAAGAATACGAATCCCCTTTTAAAACTCTTGATAAGATACTCGAAAAATACAAGAAAGAAAAACTGAACGGAATATTTGTAGATTTTCACGCTGAAGCAACATCGGAAAAAATAGCGCTTCTGCATTATGCCAAAGGAAGAATCTCGGCGCTGGTCGGAACACATACTCACGTACCGACGGCTGACGAACAAATGTTTGATAAATCAACCGCCTACATCACGGATGTCGGAATGACGGGCGCGAAAAACTCCATAATTGGCGAAAATCCTGAAAGTATTGTAAAATCTTATACAGAGGGGACAAAACATAAATATGAAATTGCGGATGAATGGCCGGCAATACTAAACGCTGTCCTGATACAGATTGATCCCAAAACTAAAAAAGCAAAAAAAATAGAAAGAATTTATAAAGAAATAAAAAGCGCATAGATAATATCTGTGTTATCTGTGCCCGTAAATCTGAGGTTTTATGAATAAGGCACAACTTGCCCACGCCATTGCGGAAAAATGCAATGTCCAAAAGTCAAAAGCCGATGAGATAATTGACGCGATTACCGATACAATCATCTCCACGTTAAAAAACGGCGGCGAAGTATCGCTCACCGGATTCGGCACATTCAGCGCCCGCGCCCGCAAAGGACGGGTCGGCGTAAACCCGCGGAACACCGCGCAAAAGATTGAAATGCCATCGGTTATAGTGGCAAAATTCAAGACAGGAAAGAAACTTAAAGATGTATTGAAAAATAAGAGATAATTTAAAAAGACCCCGCACGGGGTCTTTTTATTATCTAATGCGATACGAACTTTTTAACTTCTTTAATGACGCTTCCCATCTTCACAATCTTCCCCTCTTTTTTATCTCTCTCCTTCCACTCCACCCTCCCTCACTAGCACGCAAGTGAGGGACTTCGCGCCAACAGAAGTAAATTGATGTTTTATTTATTAGCCCACCTCTTAACTTCATTTACAATGCTGGCGATCTTAACCTGCTTCGCCTTCTGCTCATTTCGCATCTTCCACTCTACGGATTTATGCTCCATGCTTCGGGAAGAGATGACAAGACGTAATGGGATGCCGATTAAATCCGCGTCGGCGAATTTTTCTCCGGCAGATGATTCCACACGGTCATCGTATAAAACTTCAACTCCAAGCTTTTCCAGCTTTTCATATAAATCTTCCGCAACCTTTTTAATCTTTTTATCATTCAGATTCAATCCCAAAAGATGCACCGCGTATGGTGCGACTGATTTCGGCCAGATAAGACCGCGGTCATCGCTTTTAAGTTCGGCGATAGCGCCGATAACGCGGGTCGGACCAAGACCATAACATCCCATTATTACCGGCTGTTTTTTTCCGGCTTTGTCCAAGAAGCTTAAACCGAAAGAATCGGAAAAGCGCGTGCCGAGTTTAAAAATATTTCCGACTTCAACCGCCTTTTCCGATTTTTCCAACATATGCCCCTCCGGACATTTATTATTTTTCACAAGCTCTTGATTGTAATAAACTTTGCATTTCGGGCACCAATAAATTGTATCTTCGCCGTTCGGGGTGAGCACCTGGAATTCATCGGAGAATTTTGAAAAAGCGCCGCCGGTGGCGCGCACGCGCACCGCCTTCAATCCCATCCGGCCGAAAAGTTTTACATAAACTTTGGCGACTTTTTCATAATATTTTTCCAGACACTTTTCATCCGCGTGAAAGCTGTATAAGTCCTTCATTCCAAATTCCCTGCCACGAAGCAATCCGCTTTTGGCGCGCAATTCATCGCGGAATTTATTTTGTATCTGATAAAGCGCGAACGGCAAATCTTTATAGGATTTGATGAATTTTCCGACAAGTGGAGTAACAATTTCTTCATGCGTGGGCCCGAGCGCCACTTCTTTTCCGGTCTGGCTTTTAATTTTAAAAAGCACATCCATAGAATCCCAACGTTTAGTCGCGTCCCAATTCTCTTTCGGTTGCAATGCCGGCATCAAAATTTCGTTGGCGCCGAGGGCGTTCATTTCTTCGCGGATTATCTCTTCCACTTTGACGCGCACGCGCAATCCCAAAGGAAGCCAGGAATAAACTCCGGCCATCAATTTATCCGTGAATCCGGCGCGAACCAAAAATTTTGCATTTTTTGATTCTTCATCTGCCGGCGCGGTCTTTTGTGTCTTTGGAAATATTTGTGAATATAACATAGATGAAATTTTCAATTATCAATTTTTCAATTTTAATTCAAGATTAAAACATGAAGACTAAAATTAAAAAATTATTTCGCCGTCTGTTTTAAAATTTAAACTTGAAAATTCGGATTTGATTTAAAATTTATAATTTAAAATTCGGATTTTTACTTAAGCTTGGCCGCTTCGGCTTTTCTTACGCAACGAAGGCACGGCTTGTCTTCTGTTTTTTCTATCATTTTGAAAATCATTTTTTTAATCCGCTCGTTATTGCTTTTGAAAGTGGCAAAAATTTCATTTACATCTGACGCCCTAATGCTTCCTTGTCCTTCAAGACCGCAATCGTAGTCGGTAATCAAAGAAATATTCACATAACAAATTCCAAGTTCGTTTGCCAAAATCACTTCCGGATATCCTGTCATATTTATTACCGAAAATCCGGCCGAAGAAAACCACCTGCTTTCGGCAACGGATGAAAATCGCGGGCCGTTTATTATTACAACCGTTCCGCCATTGTGCGCGACGATTCCAAGCTCTCCGGCAGTTTCCAAAGCGATTTTCCGCAGTTCCGGACAATACGGCTTGGCTGATGAAATATGTCTTACATCGTCAAATTCAAAAAAAGTATCCTGCCTACCGCGGGTTCTGTCAACAAAACTGTCGCAGATGACGAAGTCGCCCGGTCTCACTTCTTCCTGAAGTCCTCCGGCGGCGCATGGCCCGAAAATTTTTGTCGCCCCAAGTTCTTTCATTGCCCAGATGTTCGCACGGTAAGGAATTGTGTGCGGAGCAAACCTGTGATTTTTTCCGTGCCTTGGCAGAAAAGCCACGCGTTTTCCGGCATACTCGCCAATCGTAATTTTATCCGACGGAAATCCGTACGGAGTTTTTATTTCCACTTCTGAAGATTTTTCCAAAAGCTCGTAAAATCCCGAGCCGCCAAAAATACCAATCATAGTCTATAAATTATGTACTAGACTTCCACTAATTTCTGCCACCAATACTCACGAATAATTAGTGCGGATTAGTGGTATGGATTAGTGGGAGTTTTGTTCCTTACTCGTTTTGATACTTTACCAATGAAAACGGACTGTACTTTGATAATCGCTCTATTCCTCCCAAAAACGGTAAATCCACCAAAAATCCAACTCCGACAATTTGTCCGCCCATTTGTTCTATAAGCTCAACCGCGGCGCAAGCGGTGCCTCCTGTGGCAATTAAATCATCTATTAAAATCACCCTTTCTCCCTGTTTAATAGTGTCTTCGTGCATTTCCACGGTGTTTGACGCGTATTCCAAAGTATAATCGCGGGAGATTGTTTTATACGGCAATTTTCCTTTTTTCCTGACAAGTGAAACGCCTGAACCCAAAATGTACGCAACCGCGGATGCGAGCAAAAAACCGCGCGCGTCAATGCCGACAACTTTATCTATTTTCTGATTTTGGAATGGCTCGGCTAATTTATCTATCGCATATTTCAACGCTTCGGGATTTTCCAGAAGCGTGGTTATGTCGTAAAAACGGATACCTAATTTCGGCCAATCCGGAACTTCGCGGATGTGATGTCTTAAATCCATACGAAAGATAATTTATGCTTAAAGCTTATCAACTATTAGCTATAAAATCAAGAAGATTAATAAAGGACTACCCCACCCTAAACCCGAAGCCGATTTAATAATTTTTCGGGTATGTCTCTCGGAAACGCCTTCGGCTTCCGCTAAATTAAAATTAGTTGTAATTACAACAGTTTAGAGCAGGGTTATTTTATCTTTTTCTTTATAAAATAATAAAGAGATAAAATAAAAAACCCTTGGCATATTTGCCAAGGGCATAAAAACTGTTACCAGCAGTAATCGTAATAATCAATATACCCATCACAGTCATTGTCAATCCAATCGTTACACCACTCAACAGCGCTGGGGTTGACATACAAATCGTAATCGTTGCAATCCAATCCGCCACACCAAACAGCGTCGTCGTACCAATCGCCATCCGCGTCGCAATCGCAAGCGTCACCCCAACCGTCCCAATCCATATCTTCCTGCCACGGGTTATAAAATTCCCAACAGTTGTCTATAGAATCCTCAATACCATCACCATCAGAGTCGTAAACCGTGACGATCGGCTGGCAATCCAAAAGCGAATCGCAATAGTACCCGACTCCGCAAATTCCGCTGTCGTAATTTCCGCATTCGCCCTGTTCGCACAGGTCCCAGGTGCAATAAACTCCATCAAAACAATCGATATCGCTATGGCAATCAACAGGGGGCGGGACATCGTTGCTGATACATCCGCGGCGCATATCGCACCACTCGTTTACCGGACAATTTTCATCATTCTCGTAATTCTCACAAAAATTGCGGAAGCAATAATCATCAGTGCAATTCACGCCGTCATAACAATCGCTGTCCGAATAGCACTCCACCGGCTCCGGTGGCGGCTGAACCGCGCAACTGGAACCCATGGTACCAAAAACGAAAAGAACACATAGAGCCACGAGCGCGCTTCTTCCTGCCATTTTGTCCTCCTTTGCCGTCCGCAGCTTTTTAGCGTAGGACGGTTTTTTGCCCGTTTTTTTATTTTCGGGCGTTTTTTAAAGATGTCACATTATCTTAACAAAAAAATAAAAAGATGTCAAGAGGAACAAAGAGATAAAGGATTACCTCGCCCTAAACCATTCTGTCATTCCCCGACTTGTTCGGGGAATCCACGTGGATCCCAGGGATCCGCTTCGCTGCCCCGAGGATGACATACGGAGATAAAAAAGAGGGCTTCCTATATTAGGAAACCCTCAAAGAACTATTCACCTCCTTTCAAGGTGTGGTTGACATCAGGAACAGCAACCGCAGTCGGCATCGTAACCATCGATCAGGTCATCACAATCATTATCCATGCCGTCGTCGCAATCCTCCCAAGCGCCGGGATGCACGCTGTTATTGTAGTCGTTACAATCCCAGCCACCACAGATGAACGCGACAGAACCGTCGCCGTCCACATCACAGTCGCACACGTCGCCGATGTGGTCATAATCCATGTCTGCCTGCCCGGGATTTGGCGTTGTCGGACAGTTATCGGAACTGTCCGGAATGCCATCGTAGTCCAGATCGGAACCAGTGCTCGTGCGGCATCCGTATAGAGGATCGCAATACTGTCCAGACAGACACAGCGAATTCATCGCCGTGTGCGTGCAATCGTGAGCCGACGTGCAGTCGTCCACCGTGCAGGCAATGTCGTCGGAACAGTCAGAATCGTAAGTGCAGATATCGGATACACAAGTGTGGTCCGAGGCGCAGCTCTCGGAAGAACTACAATCCGCGTCTGTCCTGCACTCCACGCAACCAGCGGTCAAATGGCAAAGCAAACCATAGGAACAACGCGTGTTGTCGGCCGTGTTCGTGCAGAAACCGCTCGCGCAGTCGTCCACAGTACAGTACACGCCGTCAGAACAATCGGCATCATAATCACACTCGGCATCGACCACGCAGACATAACTGCTGCAATACTCGCCCGTCCCACAGTGAGAATCCGTGAGGCATTCCACGCAACCGCGGGTCGAGTGGCAATACGGCAAAGAACTGCCGCATCGAGAGTTTGTCGCGGTGTGAGTACAACCGCGCTCGGCAAGCGAACAATCGTCTACTGTGCAGTACACGCCATCATCGCAAAAAGCGTCGTTCGGCGTGTAAAGACAACGTCCGGCAGTATCGCAATCGTTGGTAGTGCAGGCGATGGAATCGTCGCAGTCAGAATCAGCATCGCACTCGGCGTCTGCCACGCAGACATAACCATCACAGTGTTCATTGCTCGCGCAATGAGCGTCTGTGAGGCATTCCACGCAACCGCGGGTCGAGTGGCAATACGGCAAAGAACTGCCGCATCGAGAGTTTGTCGCGGTGTGAGTACAACCATAAATTGTGCAAATATCATTGGTGCAAAAAACACCATCGTCGCACGAACCACATCCGCTCTCGCACTCGTAATCGGCGTTGCAAAACTCAAAATCCGCGCAGTGGCTGTTGGAAGTACACTCCACGCAACCGCCGGCAGCCAGCGAACAATGTTCGCCGTCCGCGGCACAGTAGCTATCGAGTGGCATATGAACGCACTCACCAGAAGCCAAACAGATATCAGCAGAACAGTAATTGCCGTCATCGCATCGACTATTCACTGGAGTATTGGCGCACTCGCCATCGTCGCAAGTGTCGGTCGTGCAAATTTGTCCATCATCGCAATCCGTATCGTCATCGCACTCCGGCATTGCAATGCATCCGAGCGTTGTGTCGCAACGCTCGTTCTCGCCGCAGGACTCATCCATTGGCTCAAACACACATAGATGGCCAATACACATATTGCGTGTGCAACCCACACCGTCCGTGCACTCGCCACTCACCTCGCACTGCACCCAACTCTCCCAAACGCATCCGAGCTCGACATCGCACTCTTCAAACGAGTCGCAGCGATTATCCATAGGACGGAAAATGCACCTGCCGACGCTACAATCGTCTTCGGTGCAAGCCACACCATCCTCGCAATCTTCGTCGTCGTCACACTCGTCTTCATGACCCAAAACACAAATGCCGCTCGCGTTACAGACATAGCCGTCGGCGCAAAGCCCATCGCTGGGCTCGCGCTCGCAGGTTCCGTCCGCGCACCGATCGGCATTGCAATCCGGGCCTTCCTCGTCGCAGTCGCGGTCAAAAACACACTCTGCCTCGCGGACACATCCGCTTGACTCATTGCAAACCTCGTCCTCTTCGCAGAGGTCGGAATCCGCCACGTGAATGCAGACGCCACCAATGCAGTCATCACCAGTACAATCAAAGGCGTCTTCACAATCTCCGTCATCGTCGCACTCATTTTCGGTAACGCAGCCGCTCGCAAGGTTGCAAACCTCGCCATCGGCACACAATTCGTCAACCGCAGTAAACATGCATTCTCCGCGCACGCAAGAATCGGTCGTGCACGCAAGCTCGTCATCGCAATCGGAATCCTCGGCGCAACAATCCGAATCGTCGCAAGTCCGCCGCAGGTCCTCCTGAATGCATCCGGACATCACGAAAAAAACAATCGTCGCGACAGCGGCAAAAACACCCAAACAAATCGCGTTATTCAAATCCGTGTTCTCGTGCCTCATCTCAACATCCTCCTTCTTTTTTCTTTTTTGTTTGCCTCCATTTTCCAAATGGAGGGTTAATTTTCAACGACCCAATTGGCAAAACCATTTTCGCCAATTATCCAAACAAGCCGCAATTTACAGCTTTTCAAGACAATAAACGAAAACAAAATAAATTTACGTAAAAACTAATAAGGAAAAAGGGTCCGCCTCGCCATAAAGCGATTTGGACCCTGTGTGTGGTGGGTCAGGAGGGGCTCGAACCCTCGACCATCGAATTAAAAGTCCGGTGCTCTGCCAACTGAGCTACTAACCCGAGAAATGGGGTCCGCGTTGTTATTCCCTTTATCCTTAACGTAACAACGCGGACCCCCTGCGCGCCGTGCAGGATTCGAACCTGCATCCTCTGCTATGCTTAAGCAGCGGCTCTAACCTATTAAGCCTCTAACGGCGCAAAGACATTTCTGCCTTTAGTGACCCGGGAGGGACTCGAACCCCCGTCTTCCCACTTATAAGGCGGGCGTTATTGCCACTTAACTACCGGGCCAGACGGATAAAATCCGTCTTTTGGTGCCGAGAGCGGGATTTGAACCCGCACGTCCCGAGGGACAGGGCGTTTTAAGCGCCCGGCGTCTGCCATTTCGCCATCTCAGCCGGTACTCACTTGTATTGTAAGTATCAAAGTAATATAGCATATTTTAAAAAATTTGTCAAGAGGGTGTACGGCAAACCATCAATGTCAACACGAATTATTAGCTAAATTAAGCCATTTTAAAACTAAACTTCTGGGGCCTTTATTACACTTGACGAATAAACTCATAAGATATAAGATAAAACAAAATAGACCTTTAAAAACCGCCTAAATTTAAAAATCTCTCTGTAAAGAGAGAAAACAAAAAAGGAGAAGAGAAAATGAAAAACGCCGCTTTGTTCCTGATTTTTACGCTTATTTTCGTTATTTTCTGCGGATGCGCCGGACAACAGCGGCAAACCATTTCCAGTATTCCGGATGCCGAAATCACACCCAACGAGATTGAAACGATTGAGGCGCGGCTTTCCGGCACGATCCCGCGTCTGGACGATGAAAACATGTGGCAACGCGGTCTCGGGATTTTGGTTGGAGTTGTCGTAGTTGACAGAAATGGCCAAATGACACAAGGCGGATTATCATTTTTTGCGGATTTTGGCAACCATACCAATACCGCCATTTCCAGCGAACTTGACATTAATCTTCGGCTTATCGCGGAGGTCATCAACCGGGCTTCCCATTTACAGGGAATTTCCATTATTTCCATATCGGAAACCGGCGACAACAGCATAAACCGCGACCGCGCGCTGGCAATTATTTTTGCGCTTATGATGTACGGAGTTGACCCCGAAAACATCAACTATGAAGAAGTATCCGACCCGGCTCCGGCAGAATCAGGAACCTCGGAACCAACAGACGAACCAATCTGACAATAATACCCCGGCTTATCCGGGGTATTTTTAAAATTAAATAAACAAAAATGCGCCCAACAGGAATCGAACCTGTAACCTTATCCTTAAGAGGGATCTGCTCTGCCAATTGAGCTATGGGCGCGTAATTATTTACAGCATCCTGATAAAATCAAACCCTGATTGCCAATCCTCAACACACCTGCCATCGCCTATGCCCTTGGTAGGAATCGAACCTACATCAGCGGTTCCGAAGACCGCTACTTTATCCATTAAGCTACAAGGGCTCAGGCCGTGGCGGGCAGGAAATCAATGCTCTATCCGCCGGGTTGAAGATGTAAAGAATTTATGTTTATTATAACTCCAAATGGCAATTTTGTCAATTCCTGTTCTTAAACAAATGTAGGGAACAGGCATGCCTGTCCCCTACCACGATGTCCAGCTATTCTTCTATCTCTCCCATTGCGTATGTTTCCGCGATTTCTTTTTCAATTCTTTTTTCTTTCAAAAGCCGACGCAAATCCTGGCGCAAACTTACCATTCCAAGTTTGGCGTTAGTTTCTAAAATAGTATTTATCTGAACAATTTTATTTTCACGGACCATATTTGCCACTGCCGGAGTATTTACCAAAATCTCGCGCGCCGCCACCCGTCCGCCTCCGATTTGCGGTAATAATTGCTGAGAAATAATTCCACGAAGAGTAAGCGCGAGTTGCAAACGAATTTGTGTTTGCTGATGCGCCGGAAAACTGTCTATTATGCGGTCTATGGTCTGCGCCGCGCTCCAAGTATGAAGCGTGGCAAAAACCAAATGCCCGGTTTCCGCCAATGTCAGCGCGGTGGCGATTGTTTCCAAATCGCGCATTTCTCCCACCATTACGACATCCGGGTCCTGGCGTAAAACTCTGCGGAGCGAATCGGCAAAATTGGAAGTGTCAAAACCAACCTGCCTTTGCCTGATTATTGCTTTTTCCGGCTTGAATAAAAATTCTATCGGGTCTTCAAGAGTTATGATATTAACGTTTTCTTCTTTGTTAATCAAATCAATCATTGCCGCGAGCGTGGTTGATTTTCCGGAGCCGGTCGGACCAGTTACCAGAACCAAACCGTGCGGTTTGCGCGCTAAATCGTATGCCACTTCCGGCATTTCCAAAGATTCCATTGTCGGAATTTCCTGCGGAATCAAGCGAGCCGCCAAACTTATATTTCCTTTTTCAAAAAATATATTAACGCGGAAACGCGTTCCGTTTTCTATCTCGTGCGCGAAATCCAATTCTTTTTCCCGCTCAAATTTTTCTTCCTGCTCGCGGTCCAAAATTCCGAAAACCAATTCTTTGATTGATTTTTCGGTAAGCGCGGTATGCGCCTGGATTTCTTCCAGCTCGCCGTCCACGCGTAAAACCGGCGGAAGCCCGACAACCAAATGCAAATCAGAGGCATTCCGTTTTTCCACGACTTTAAATAAAACATTTAACGACATAGTTTAACAAAAAATTCGAAATGCGAAATCCTAAATACGAAACAATATCTAATTTTCAAAATTCAAAACGTGTTTAAAACATTTTAATTTTTGTATTTTGAATTTGTTTCGGATTTCGATATTTAAATTTCGAATTTTATTCTATTTTACCACTGTTTTGCCTCAATCGCTTTTGTCGCCGCCTCCACCTGCGCCTCCTGTTTTGACGAACCTTCACCTGTGGCGACAAGCTCGTCTTCCAGATAAACTCCCACTTTAAAATTTTTAGCATGGTCCGGACCGGTTTCTTCCAAAACACGATAAGATGGAGTAATGCCGACTCTCTCCTGCGCCATCTCCTGAAAGTTGCTTTTTGGGTCTAGGTAAAGTTTTTTCTCCAAAATATTTTGAAGTTCTTTTACCACGTTTTTTAAAATAAATTCTTTGGCGGTTTCATATCCGCCGTCCAAATAAATAGCGCCAATAATCGCTTCAAAAGCGTTAGCTAAAATATACTGCCGCGCTTTGCTTTTCTTGTCTTTTGATTCCCCCTTGGAAAGCAATAAAAATTCTTCAACTTCAATATCCCGACAAATTTTTGACAGCATTATGGCGTTTACCAAACTGGCGCGCCAATTTGTAAGCTCTCCTTCCGGATTCGGATAATTGTTATAAAGATTTTCAGTCACCACCAATTCCAAAACCGCGTCGCCCAAAAATTCCAGGCGTTCATTGTGCCCAAGACGGAACGACGGGTGTTCGTTTATATACGAACGGTGCGTAAGCGCCTGAATTAACAAATCTTGATTTTTAAAAGATACCCCCAATTTTTTTTCCAAATTAGAAAAATCTTTCATAGTACGATTAGCATCGTTTGATGCCAATATCACACAAATACATACGAATGACACAAATTATCCATGCGCGCTTCGCGCATTTCACTATTCGCGGCATTCGCATACCATTCGCATGATATTTGAATTAATTTATTTTTGTCTCTTTATCCGCCTCTTTTATTTGACCCGCGTCCATCCTGTCTTTATATATCGCTCCAAGAACGCCGTTAATAAATTTCCCCGAAGATTCTCCGCCAAAACTTTTTGCCACTTCTATCGCTTCGTTTATCGCGACTCGCGACGGTGTATTTTCATAAAAAACAAGTTCAAAAATTCCAAGACGCAAAACATTGCGGTCTATCGTAGTTATCTGGTCTATGGGCCATTGGGTGGCGTATTTTTTAATCAATGCGTCTATTTCTTCCAGGTGTCGCAAAACTCCATCGGCAAGATCGCGAGTAAAAGCATCATCTTTGATTCCAGGCGCAAATTCAACAAGATTGTGTTTTACAATCGTGGACAGCTCGTTTTTAATTTTGCCCTTAAAATCCCATTCATAAAGGGATTGCATGGCGATTGTCCTTGATAGATGGCGGCTAGACATAAATCCAAATGTTAAATCGTTTCATTGTTAAATTGTTTTAACGCTCAATATTTAACAATTTAACATTTTAACTTTACGAAAAACTCACAAAGTTAAAATTTATTTCTTGCTTGTTTTCTTCGCTTTAACACGGGGTTTGACCACTTCTCTATTTTTATAAGTTCCGCAAAAAGAGCAAGCTGTGTGCGGCATAATCGCTTGCTTGCATTTCGGACAAGTTGCAACATTTACTTTTTTTAAAGCAAAA
The DNA here is from genome assembly GCA_964525225.1 of uncultured Gammaproteobacteria bacterium. Lineage (GTDB taxonomy): Bacteria > Patescibacteriota > Patescibacteriia > DYHP01 > DYHP01 > CAZGDX01. The sequence continues at coordinate 46,468 of CAZGDX010000001.1, read as the reverse complement.
TGCGCCGCCCTTCTCCGTTTGCGTGAACTTGGATGTCGTTTTTTTGGTAAAGGCATATTATATATTAATTTTCAGTTTTAATTTGATAATTGTTAATTCATTTTTATCATATACCTTTTTTTTAATTTTGACAAGATGGCGGTTCTGTGATAAAAATATCATAGTACAAAAAAATCAACGGAGGAAAATACAATGCAGGCAGTTATTGCCATGTGCTTAATTATCAGCTTTATTATCCTGGCTACAATTATTCTGGCAAAAATCAAAAGGAGCCACAGAGAAGAAAACTTAAAAAAAGAAATGGAAAATCGGACATACAGAGAAAATAATTAACACAATTAATCCCCCACATTTCTATGGGGGATTTTTTACGCCAATTTTCAATCGGCATTATCCGCGTGGAAAAAACCTGTGATTAAATGATTGTCACGCTGGCAATTTCATCTCCTTTGGCCTTGAATTTCATCAGACAGACACCCTGGGTCGCGCGACCAATAACAGAAATGCTTGAAAACGGAATTCTAATAACTTGCCCTTTATCGGAAATTATTATCACGTCGCGTTCGTCTTCGGAATTGGTAATATATCCGCTTACCAGCTTTCCGGTTTTTGGAGTTACTTTGGAGGTCTTGATTCCTGAACCGCCGCGATGCTGGGTTTTATAACTTTTAAGACCCGTGCGTTTTCCAAAACCATTCTGGCTTACCACGAAAAGTTCCAAGACATCTTTTTTTACGAGCGCCGGGTCCACTATATCCATACCAACGACCTTGTCGTTCTTTTTCAAACGGATACCGCGCACTCCGGCGGCATTTCTGCCCATTTCTCTCACGTCTTTTTCTTTAAATTTTATGGATTGACCGAGCGATGTGATAATTACCACCTCATCGCTTCCGGTTGACGGTTTTACCCAACCAAGAACATCTTCATCATGCAATTTCAGCGCGATAAGACCGGACCGGCGGACATTTACAAAAGCGTTAATATCAACTTTCTTCACAACGCCCATAGCCGTAGTCATCACCAAATATTTATATTCTTTCAAGTCCTCAATGGAAAGCATTTCCGAGACCTTTTCATTCGGTCCGAGCTGTAAAAAGTTTACCAATGCCTGCCCTTTGGAAATTCTGGAGGCAGCCGGAACATCATACGCTTTCAATTCAAATACCCGCCCTCTAGTGGTAAAGAAAAGCAAGTCGGCGTGAGTCATAGTCGCCTTCACTTCTTCAACAACGTCTTCTTCTTTTATGGCAAGTCCGGAAACACCTTTGCCTCCGCGCGCTTGAGTGCGGAAAGTATCCGGCGGCAAACGTTTTATGTACCCGTCATTTGTAATCATTATGATTGTCGGTTCGTTCGGAATAACATCTTCCGCGGAAAATTCTTTTACCGCGTGGGAAATAATTTGCGTTCTTCGTTCGTCGGCATATTTTTCCTTTATTTCCACTATTTCTTTTTTTACCACTGCCATTATTTTTTTCGGAGATGATAAAATATCAGTCAGTTCTTTTATCAGTTCTTTCTTTTCCTTCAATTCCTGCTCAACTTTTACGCGTTCCATATTGGCAAGCTGCTGCAAGCGCATTTCCAAAATCGCGAGCGTTTGTGGTTCGGAAAACTTAAATTTTTTCATCAAATTAACGCGCGCTTCATCTTTGTCGCGGGATTTTTTAATCGTAGAGATAACTTGGTCAATTTTAAGAATGGCGATTTTTAAACCCTCTAAAATATGCGCTCTGTCTTTTGCCTTTTGAAGTTCAAAATTAGTCCGCCTTTTAATTACGACTTCTCTGTGTTTGAGATATTCTTCAAGCATCATTTTCAACGTGAGCATGCGCGGAATTCCGTCAACAAGCGCAAGCGTATTGAAATGAAAAGTATCTTGAAGCTGCGTGGAAAGATAAAGTTTGTTTAAAACTTTTTTCGGATACGCGTCTTTTTTCAAATCAACAACAATACGCAAGCCGTCTTTATTGGATTCATCGCGCAAATCGCGGATGCCCTCTATTTTCTTTTCATTAACCAAATTGGCAATTTTTTCCAAAAGAGACGCTTTATTGACCGCGTAAGGAATTTCGGAAACAATAATCTGAAAATGCCCTTGTTTGGTTTCGGAAATTTCCGTTTTCGCGCGCACCACCACCCCGCCCTTTCCGCATGCGTATGCCTGCGCGATATCTTTTGCCCCATAAATTATGCCGCCAGTCGGAAAATCCGGTCCTTTTATAAATTGCATCAAATCGTCAATTGAAGCGTTAGGATTTTCTATCAGATGCGCCGCGCCATCGCACAACTCTCCTAAATTGTGTGGCGGGATATTTGTCGCCATGCCGACCGCAATGCCCATCGTGCCGTTTAAAAGCAAATTAGGAAGTTTTGACGGCAAGACCTGCGGTTCTTTTGTTGAACCGTCATAATTCGGAATAAAATCAACTGTATCTTTTTCAAGGTCAAAAAGCATTTCTTCCGCGATTCCGGTGAGCTTGGCTTCCGTATAACGCATAGCCGCCGCGGAGTCGCCATCCAAACTGCCGAAGTTTCCTTGTCCGTTCACGAGCGGATAGCGCAAAGAAAAATCCTGGGCCATTCTGACCATTGATTCGTATACCGCGGAATCGCCGTGAGGATGGTATTTTCCAAGAACTTCACCGACGACAGTCGCCGATTTTCTGAACTTTGCTCCGGCTTTCAACCCGATATTCCACATTGCGTAAAGAATTCTCCGGTGTACCGGCTTTAAACCGTCGCGAACATCCGGAAGCGCGCGCGAAACGATTACCGACATTGCGTAATCCAAATAGGAATCTTGCATCTCATCAACGATTGAACGGTTAACAATTTTCGCATCGCTTATTTTTTCTTCCATTGGAGGTGTTTTTTCATCTTTTTTACTAACCATATACTGCTGTTATTTTTTCAAATTTAATTCCAAAATTTTTTCTTTTAACAAATTTATGTCCTGATTTTTAATTTCTGCCGCCTGTGTTGACGTGGCCGTCTTCAATTCTTCAATTTTTTCGCCCATATTTTTTATCATCTCCCTCACTTCATCCAAAGTTCCCCTTGCTTCCTCGTGGATTTTTTGAAAATCGTTTTTATTGTCTTTAAAATTTTTGTTTTGTTTTATGATATAGGGCAACAGATACAGCCAGCAAACAAATATAAAACCGGCAACTATGGCCACCAACAAATAGATTAAAAAACGATTATTTTTCGCCTCCATAGAATAAGTTATTTATGATTTTCGATTTACGATTTACGAATTATTTTAAATAAATCTTAAATCAGAAATCTTAAATCTAAAATGAACTACTCGCGATCCAGCACCACCACTTTCATCTCTTCGCCGGTTAAATCCTTTTTGGAAACTTTAATTTTTTTGGTTGTTTCCTGATTTTTAACTCCCATCTCTTTCAAAAATTTTTCCACCGGGTCAAGTTTTATTTTTAAATTCGGAATCGCGTAATTCATCGGTATTACAATCCGCGGGTCAAGCGCGGTAACTACGGCCGCAATTTTTTTCATGTCAATTGTTTTTTCTCCGCTCACCGGAACGAAAAGAATATCCGGTTCGCCAAGTGCCTCCAAATCCTTGTTTGAAGGTTCGTAACTTAAATCGCCGAGATGGACAAGAGAAATATTCTCCATTTCAAACCGATAAAAAATTGTCTGGTCTTTTCCCTTTTCCGGCGAAGATGTGGTACCGTAAACAAAAATTCCTTTTATTTCGTATTCTCCCGGGGCTTTAACAACAACCGCGTCGCTTTTTATCGCTTCCAAATTGTTGCAAAGCGGATTATCTTTTGAAACTGTCACAATATCCGCGGCAAGAGTGCGCGGAACGCGAAGTCCGGACGAAGAATCGTACGGGTCGGTAACAACTACTGATTCCTCTTTGTCTACCTTGGTCTGTATTTCAAAGCACGAAAGCCCGTGCCAAGTAATGGATAAAGCCATAAATATAATTTACGATTTAAGATTTACGATTTCAGATTTTATCTGTGAAAATCTATGGAAATTTTATATCTACTTTAAGTCAAATCTTCTTATAAAATCTACCCACATTTTATCACGCTGGCTTAAAACACGCAAGAGGTAATTTCAACCGCATTTTGACGCCAAATCTTGACTATTTTCCAATAATGTATTAAGATTAAACCAAACTTAATTAATCTAATTTATCCCCTAACGGGGGCTCTATCCGCCTGTGGCGGAATAAGGGCTAACATATTTTTTTTTATACTTAAATTATGTCTAAAGCTGAAAGCTCCCCTTTGGGGCAAGACAGCGCATTAAAGAAATTGCTTAACGACAAAGCATATCTCGCCATTCCGAATGAAGGCGATATTGTTAAAGGTAAAGTGATTTCCGTCGCAAAGCGCGAAATTAAAATAGATATTAACGGCTTCACCGGCATTGTCCGAGGCCGCGAGCTTTCCGAAGAACCGACACTCGCGATGCTTAAACCCGGCGAAGAAATAGAGGCCACGGTTTTGGAATTGGAAAATGAAAATGGCGAAATGGAACTATCGCTCCGCTCGGCCGGTCAAAGAAAGGCCTGGGATTTGATAAAAGAAGCCAAAGAAAAACGCGAAACAATCGCCGCGACAATCACGGAAGCCAACAAAGGCGGATTGATTGCGTCTTTTGAGGGCGCGGTTGGTTTTATTCCGGTCTCGCAATTAAGCCCGGAAAATTATCCGCGCGTTTCCGGAGGCGATAAAGCAAAAATTCTTGAAAAATTAAAAGGTTTTGTCGGACAAAAAATGAAAGTTAAAATTCTGGATGCCGACGAAGGCGACGGTAAATTGATTTTCTCGGAAAAAATCGTCTGGGAAGAAGAACAAAAATCAGTTATTGAAAAATACAAAGTTGGGGACATGGTGGAAGGCGTTATTTCCGCGCTTGCCGATTTTGGAGCTTTCGTGAAGTTTGACGATTTGGAGGGCTTAATCCATATTTCCGAAATTGCCTGGCAACGCATTGACCATCCGGGCGACCTTTTGAAGGTCGGCGAAACAATAAAAGCGCAAATCGTCGGGATTGAAGGTTCAAAAATATTCCTGTCAATGAAAAAATTGAAGGAAGACCCATGGAAGCAAATTGCCGAAAAATACCAAATCGGACAAATTGTTGAAGGCACGGTACTCAAAGCTAATCCATTCGGATTCTTTGTGGAACTTGACCACGATATTCATGGGCTTGCCCACGTTTCCGAACTCGGTTTGGAAGGCGGAAAACGTCCTGAAGATATTGCCAAATCCGGCGACAAGATGAATTTCAAAATTATTACCATTGAACCGGAATATCATCGTCTTGGCTTGAGCTTGAAGCAAATGAAAGAAGAAGCGGGCGACGAAAAAATGGAAAAACCGAAAAAAGAAAAAAAATCAAAGAAAGAAAAAGCGGAAGAGACAGAAGAAGCAGCTACGGAAGTAAAAGAAGAAGCTGCTGAAGAAAAAGTGGAAGAAGTAAAAGAAGAAGTTGTTAAAGAAACAAAAGAATAAGCAAACCAAAAAACTCCCGCGAGGGAGTTTTTTGATATATAAAAAACCCTTGGAAAAATTCCAAGGGCTAAAGATAAAGGGTCAAAAACCAAAAAAATCAAAAATTCAAGAACAAAGAACTACTTTGCGAGAACCGCAGACGGGTAACCAGCACGCCAGTCGTTCCCAAGCCAGTAGTAGTTCCAGTCCCACCCAACGCCGTACCAGTACAGGTAGAGAACGTAGCGGTCGCCGTGCGGGCTCTGCAACTCAGTACCATCAAAGACGATGACATCTTTCTTCTTCCAGCTCTCGGGGATACGTTCCTTGTTCTCCCAAAAAGTCTGGAAAATCTTGGCGTCCAGGCGGACGTGCCCAGCTTCCTTGAGACGGCGAAGCCTATCCTCGCTACTCACTCGCGTCTCGCCGTCCTTCAGCATCGTCTCGAGGCAAATCTTGCTGATATCTACCTCGGTCAAGGCGAGCGAACGCTCATCCTGCTCTACGATGGACCAGCCCTTGCCAAGGAACTCAGCGGGGTCAAGGGGAATAGAACGGTTAATCAGCATCTTTATCTTGTTTCTTCTTTTTCTCCTTTTGTCTGCCGTCATTAAAATGACAATGGCAGATTTTGACGAGGGTGTCAAGAGTAGTTTTCATCTCTTTCCCAATTTCCCGGATTTCCAATTATATATTCACTAATTTTTACCAAAGATTCATCGGCGCGAATCACATGATCATAAAATGAGCGTTGCCAAGCGAAATTAATTCGCGAATCAATACGATTTACTGATCGAGATACGGACGACTTAAAACCGTGTATTATCTTTGACAATGACATTTTGGATCGATCTTGTAGGGGACGCAGATCTGCGTCCCCTACGATATTAATAATACCGTGCAAATGATTTGGCATCACAATAAATTCTCCCAATTCAACATTTAAAAAATGTTTTGGAATATCCAACCAGCACTGTTTTACAATTTCCCCAATACCCGATAATTTAATTCGTCCATTATTTATTTCACCAAAAAAATTTATCTTATTCTCAGTGCAAATTGTAATAAAATAATATCCGCATT
>CAZGDX010000001.1:1614-39889 GCA_964525225.1 uncultured Gammaproteobacteria bacterium | reverse complement strand
TTCCGAATAATTATAATTTGATAATCTATTTGATTTTCTTTGACGTCTCAACATATTTTGTAGGGGACGCAGATCTGCGTCCCCTACCGCTGTGATTACAAATTTTATTCCACTGTCACGCTCTTTGCCAGATTTCTTGGTTTATCTACATCAAGCCCTTTAGCCACTGCCATATAATACGCAAAAAGTTGCATTGGCACAACAGTCAAAAGCGGTAAAAGCGATTCCTCTGTTTCCGGAATATAAATTATGTCGTCGGTATGGCGTTTTACATCTTCATCGCCCTTTGTCGCGACTGCCAAAATGCTTCCGCCACGCGCCCTCACTTCTTCCAGATTGGAAAATGTCTTTTCGTAAACGCTATCGTGAGGAATTATAAAGAAAGACGGGGTTTCTTTATCTATCAAAGCAATCGGTCCGTGCTTCATTTCCCCGGCCGCGTACCCCTCGGCATGAATATATGAAATTTCTTTAAGTTTTAACGCGCCTTCAAGAGCGATGGGATAATTGAATTTTCGTCCCATAAAAAGCATGCTTCTCGCGCCTTTATATTTTTCCGCCATGATTTTTATTTTTTCCGACTGCGACAAAACTTCATTTATTTGCAAGGGGATTTTGGAAAGATGCTCGGCCAATCTTCTGCCTGAAGCCGCGGAAAGGTCGCGGATGCGCCCAAGTTTCAAAGCGATTAAAAAGATGGTGGCAATCTGGCCCATAAACGCCTTAGTGGAAGCGACGCCGATTTCCAGACCGGCATGAATAAACATTCCACCATCGGTTTCCCGGGCAATGGTGGAACTTACCACATTCACGATTCCCAGGACCTTATTGCCTTTTCTTTTAACTTCGCGCATAGCCGCGATGGTGTCCGCGGTTTCACCCGATTGGCTAACCACAAAAACCAAAGTCGTCGGCGAAAGCAGAATCCGGCTATAGCGAAATTCGGAAGCCACGCAAACATCTGCCGGAATTCCGGCAATTTCTTCTATCATATATTTACCGACCATACCGGCGTAAAACGCCGTGCCACACGCAACAAACAATACTCTTGAAACCATCCGCAATTCCGAGTCGGAAATATTTAAACCGCCAGAACGCGCCGCTCCTTCGGCCGCCTGAAGCCGACCGGCGGTGGCATTCCGCACTACGTCCGGTTCTTCAAAAATTTCCTTAAGCATATAATGCGGATATGTGCCTTTTTCCGCGTCTTCCGCGCTCCATTTCACTTCTTCCGGCTCCCGGACGATGAATTTATTTTCCAAAGTAAGCGTCGCGAATCCATCGCGCGAAATCCGCACCAATTCTCCGTCTTGCGGATACATAACTTTTTGGGTATACGGCAAGATGGCGGAGATATCTGACGCTAAAAAATATTCCTCCTGCCCCACGCCAAGCACCAGCGGACTTCCTTTTCTCGCGGCGACAATGATGTTTGGCTGGTCTGATGCCACAACCGCGATTCCATAAGTTCCGCGGACATTTTTCAAAGCGCGCCTGACCGCTTCGCCTAAATTTTCTTCATAAAATTTTTCAATCAAATGCGCTAAGACCTCGGAATCAGTATCTGATGAAAACACATGTCCCAAAGATGTTAAAGTTTTCCGAAGCTCGGCGTAATTTTCTATGATGCCGTTATGGACCACCGCGATTTTTCCCTTGCAATCAAAATGCGGATGCGCGTTCCGCTCCGACGGCTCGCCGTGAGTCGCCCAACGGGTGTGCGCCATACCCATAGTGCCCGTAAAATCCATTGTTTCTATCTTCTGTTTTAAACAGGCAATCCGCCCTTTCACTTTTGCGCTTTTCAATCCCGCGACGCCAACCATGGCCACGCCCGCGGAATCGTATCCGCGATATTCCAAACGCGAAAGCCCGTCCAATAAAATAGGAAGGGCCTCCTTTTTGCCGATATAACCGACTATGCCACACATATGATTTCAGATTTATTTTTATAAATATATAAACCATTAAAAATTTGCAATTTGAAATTTTAAATTTGCAATCAAATAACTATATTCACCAGTTTCCCACGCGCAAAAATTACTTTTTTGGGTTGAAGATCTTCAACCCCTACACTTTTTAAAAATTTTATCACTTTCTCGCTCTTTAATGCTGCGGTTTTTATTTCTTCCTCTGTTATATCCGCAGGAACAGTTATGGTGTCGCGGACTTTTCCATTTATTTGTATCACAACTTCTATATTTTCATCTTTCGCGAGCGCGGCATCATATTCCGGCCAAGATTCTTTGAAGACCGATGTTGTGTTCCCCAGCCCCTCCCAAATTTCTTCCGCAAGATGCGGAGCAAACGGAGCGAGCATTATTATTAAATTTTTGTAAATTTCCACCGGCAGATTTTCCAATTTTGACATTTCATTAACTAAAATCATAAGTGAAGAAACCGCCGTATTAAACTTCATCTCCTCTATATCATCTCCAACTTTTTTTATGGTCTTATGTAATAATTTTTTAATCATTCTGAAATCTGAAATCTGAAATCTGAAATTCTGGATAACAACCTTCTCTTTCAAGTTCCACACCTTTTCCAAAAACCTGGAAACACCAATAAGCCCCGAGGTGTCCCATTCGGCGTGCTGTTCAAACGGGCCGACAAACATTATGTAAACCCTAAGCGCGTCAGCGCCAAATTTTTTTATCACATCATCGGGATTCACCACATTGCCTTTTGACTTGGACATTTTTTCTCCACCTTTTGCCAGAATCAAACCATGCGAAGTGCGTTTTTTATACGGCTCGTTTCCACATTCTTTCGGAACCGCGCCAATGTCGTATAAAAATTTATACCAAAACCTTGAATACAAAAGATGAAGCGTAGTATGTTCCATCCCGCCGTTATACCAATCCACCGGCGCCCAATATTTCAGTTTCTTTTCATCGGCAAACGCTTTATTGTTTTTTGGGTCAATGTAGCGCAGGAAATACCAGCTGGACCCGGCCCAGTTCGGCATAGTGTCGGTTTCGCGTTTGGCTTTTCCTCCGCAACTCGGGCAAGCGGTATTCACCCATCCGGTCATCGCGGCCAGCGGCGACTCGCCGGTATCTGTCGGCTCATAATTCTTAACTTCCGGAAGCAACAACGGCAATTCGTTTTCCAGCAACGGCACTGCCCCGCATTCTTCGCAATGAACTATCGGAATCGGCTCGCCCCAATATCTTTGACGGGAAAAAACCCAGTCGCGGAGATGATAATTTATCTGTCTTTTGCCGAAATTTTTTGATTCAATAAAATCCGCGATTTTTACGCGCCCGTCTTGCGAAGTAAGTCCGGAAAATTCTCCGGAATTTACCATAAACCCTTCTTTCGTATATGCTTCATTGAATTTGGAAAAATCCGCGGTTTCGCGTGTTGGCGCGATTACCCACCTGACATCAAGACCGTATTTCTTTGCAAAGTCAAAATCACGTTCATCATGCGCCGGAACGCACATTACCGCGCCGGTGCCGTATTGCGCCAAAACATAATCGCCGATAAACACCGGGACTTTTTCGCCGGTCATGGGATTTATTGCCGAAGCGCCAATCGCCACTCCGGTTTTTTCGCTTTCCACGCTGGTCCGTTCCATTTCCGACTTTTTCTTTGACTGTTCAATGTATTTTCTTACTTTTTCTTCGTAATCCGGCGAAGTAAGTTTGGGCACGAGCGAATGTTCAGGCGCGAGCACTACTGCCGTCACCCCAAAAATCGTATCAACGCGCGTGGTATAAACCGGCAAGTCATATTCTTCGCATTCAACTTCGCAATTACCAGGATTCTTGCATTCCAAATCGCAACGCATCCCGCGGAAATTTATTTCAACTCCTTCGGATTTTCCAATCCAATTTTTTTGTTGCAGTTTTATCCGTTCGGCATAATCCAAACCCTCCAAATCCGCGTCTAAACGGCCGGCATATTCGGTAATGCGGAGCATCCATTGCTCTTTTTCTCTCTTTTCCACTTCGCCTCCGCAACGTTCGCATTTTCCGTCAACCACTTCCTCGTTCGCCAAACCGATTTTGCAAGAAAGACACCAGTTAATCGGCATTTTTGTTTTATACGCAAGACCATGTTTATAAAATTGCAAAAATATCCATTGCGTCCATTTGTAATATTCCGGGTCAGTGGTGTTTATCGCCCTGTCCCAATCAAAAGAAAGACCAAGCGACTTCATCTGGCGGGTAAAATTGGCAACATTTTTTTCTGTTGCAATAACCGGGGAAACCTTATGTTTGATGGCGTAATTTTCCGTCGGCAGTCCGAAAGCATCAAAGCCAATCGGAAACATCACGTTCTTCCCCTCCATTCTGTATTTGCGCGCCACAATATCAAGCGCGGTATATGGCCGGACATGGCCCACGTGGAGTCCGTCGCCCGAAGGATACGGAAATTCCACCAAGCAATAAAATTTTTCTTGGTTGGAAAAATCTTCCGCGTTCCACGGCTTTTCCTTTTCCCAAATTTCTTGCCATTTTCGCTCTATTTGCTTGTGATTATATTGCATAAAACTACGAAATTACGAAAATATCGAAATTACGAAATAACGGAACAATCTTTGTATTTACCCTTATATCTTAGGATAAAAAGCTTAATTTGGCAAATTTTAAAATTAAAAGGCGGCCATTAAAGACCGCTATTATTTTTTCTCCTTAGTTGTTTTGTTCTTTAAAAATTTCTTCAAGCGCGATATTGATTATATCTTCAGCGATTTCATCGCCGATTTTTTCAATTTCTTTCCAAAATTCTTCATCAGTTTTTCCGGATGCCCTATGTTTAATTAATTCCAAATAAATCGGATTTATTCTTTTTTCGCGCTCAACTAATTTCCTGCAATGCCCGCATTTAGAAAGATGCCCCGTGATCCGCTTTGAAATATTTTCAGGCAAATCAAATAACGCGCTAAGATATTCTTTTTCATCAAGATGGTTTCCCTGTTTATTTTTCATCGTTTCTCTCCTTTTTTAAAGACCCTTTGATTCTAAATTTAACGGGTTCTTACAGTATTGTCAATAAAAACCAAAAAAGACGGTCTTGAGACCGTCTTTTTTTAAAATTAATATAAATTCGGTTTTTTATTCGGAACCGTAGCGCATCTGCCCCAGTCAAACGGCGCGGATTCGGCAATGGATTTGCCCGCAAGGCGCAAAATATACTGATGAGCCGAAAGCGCGGCTGTGGCGCCTTCCCCGGCAGCGATTACAATTTGCTTATAGGCAACATCTGAAACATCTCCAGCGGCAAAAACTCCTTCCACCGACGCGGCGCATCTTCTATCTTTTACAATTTGACCTTTTTCATCTATATTAAGAAAATTCTTAATCCATTCTGTTTTTGGCAATAATCCAACTTCAATAAATACACCATTAACTTCCAATTCGCGGGTTTTATTTTCATCGTTCACGTCCGCCACAACCAATTTCTCCACAAATTCTCCGCCCTTGATTTCTTTGACGACTGAATTTAAAACCGGTTCAATATTTTTTGTCGCGCGCAACTGGCAGACAAGCGCGTCTTCGGCGCGGAACCCTTCGCGGCGGTGAATTAAGTATACCTTTTTTGCCACCTGCGATAAAACCAGCGCCGCGTCAATCGCCGAATTTCCTCCGCCGACGACCGTCACGTTTTTATTTTTAAAAAACGGCGCGTCGCAAGTGGCGCAATAAGAGACACCCTTGCCAATATATTCTTTTTCACCCGGCACACCCAGATCGCGCGGAGTGAGCCCAAAAGACAAAATTACCGCTTTTGTTTCATATTCCGCCGTGTCTGTTTTTACAATAAATTTTTTTTCTTCCTTCTTGACATCTACCGCTTCTTCAAATTTTATTTCCGCGCCAAACCGTTCCGCCTGCTCTTTCATTTTCATTACCAAATCCAAACCGGTTATTGAATCAATACCCGGATAATTTTCAACATTCTTTGCAAGAGCCGCCTGCCCGCCGATATTTTTGGCAAGCACCAATGTCTTAAGCATTCTTCTTCCCCCATAAATTGCGGATGAAAGTCCCGCCGGTCCGCCGCCGACAACAATAATATCGTACATATTAAATTAGTTTATCAATTATCTTTTTCAATTCTTCTTTTGACTGAAAACCAACTAATTGTTTTTTGACCTTCCCTTTTTCAAAAATAAGAATCGCCGGAATACTCATAATGTGAAACCTGGTCGCGATTTTTGGATTCTCGTCAATATTAATTTTAAAAAATTTTATCTTTTTCTTTTTATATTCTTTTTCCAGTTCTTCAATAATAGGCGAGAGCATTCTGCATGGCCCGCACCACGGCGCCCAAAAATCGGCCAAAATAATTTTCTCCGATTCTAAAACTTCTTTATTAAAATTTTTTTCATTTAACTCCATATTATTCGCGGCATTCGCATGCCATTCACATGATGTTTGAATTATGTCAGAATGACAACTTTCTTGTTTTAATTTCTTCGCTATAGAATTCCAGCACGTCCTTCTCTTCTATTTTATCGCGGGTTTTGATATTTAGTCCACATTCGCTTCCGGAAAAAACTTCTTTAACTTCCCGTTTGCCCATCTGCGTTTCCGCCACCGTTCCTTCACCCACTTCCCGTTCTCCTCTTTTTATCTTTACCTTCAATTCCGGATAAATTTTTCCTTCAATTACCGCTCCGCCAATAATCATATTGTTCTTTTCCTGTTTAAATATCGCGAGAACTTTCATCTTTCCAATAAGAGTTATAAAACGTTCCGGCAAGAGCATTTTTTCCATTTCTGATTTTATATTATCAAGCAAATCATAAATAATTTTATAAATCCTCACTTCAATTCCTTTATCGCGCGCCAGTTCCGCGGCTTGCGGAGTGATTAAAACGTTAAAACCGTAAATAACCGCCGGTTTTTCTCCTTCGCCGGAAGGCAAGGCGCGCAAAACATCCGCTTCCGTAATATTTCCGAGCCCTTTCCCGATAATTTTCGCGCCAACATCCGGATGGCTGAATTTATCTATTGAACCGAAAAGCGCTTCAAGAGAACCGAGCATATCGGTTTTTAAAATAAAATTAAATATCTTCTTTTCGGAATTTTCATTTTCTTTTTTAACAAATTGGGTTACGTCGGACGCGATTTCCTTCTTCTTCGCTTTCTTAAGTTTTTCATCGGAAGATGGAATTTCCCATATATCTCCGACTTGCGGAGCGATTTTCCATCCCAAAACCCTTACCGGCATTCCCGGATCGGCCGACACGACGTTCGCGCCGTTCCAATCCTTCATCGCGCGCACGCGCCCGTAAAGCTCTCCGCCGATGGAAAGATTTTCATTCAACCGCAATGTCCCGGCCTGAACCAAAACTGTCGCCACAACTCCTTCTCCTTTATTTATATTAGATTCCACGACCGTGCCGACAGCCGGACGGTTCGGATTTGAAGAAATTTTTTCCTTATCCATATCCGCGACAAGCAAAATCATATCAAGCAAATCGCTAATTCCGGTTCCTTCTTTTGCCGATACAGGAACACAAATTGTTTTTCCTCCCCAGTCCTCCGGCAAAAGCCCGATTTCCGCCAATTGCGATTTTATCCGCTCAATATCCGCATTTGGTTTATCAATTTTATTTATCGCCACAATGAACGGAATTTTTGCCGCCTGGACAATTTTTACAACTTCCAAAGTTTGCGGCTGCACGCCGTCATCCGCCGCCACCACGATTATGGCAATATCGGCCACGCGCGCGCCGCGCGAACGCATAACCGTAAAGGCCTCATGTCCCGGAGTATCTATGAAGGTTATTTTTCTGTCTTTTTTAACCGCCTGATACGCGCCGATGTGCTGAGTTATTCCGCCGGCTTCCGACGCCACCACGTTTTCCTGCCGAATTTGGTCCAATAATTTTGTTTTTCCGTGGTCAACATGTCCCATTACCACCACTACCGGCGGGCGGAGAGTTCCTGTTTCCGATTCTTTTTTTAAAATTCCCTTAAGCCGTTCTTGCGCTGTTGTTTCCTCTCCTGTTTCTTTTATATCCTCGCGTTCAACTTCAAAACCCAGGTCTTCCGCCACAATTGTCGCGGATTCAAAATCTATTCTTTCGTTCACAGATGCCAGAATTCCGCTTTTCATCAATTCCTTGATTACCGTTGTAACCGGCAAATTCAAAAAACCCGCAAATTCGCGCACGGTAACAACTGCCGGAATTTTTACTTTCTTTTTTTGGACAACTTCCGTTTCTTCTTTTTTCCCCGGTTCCTGTCTTTCTTTTTGTTCTTCAAGCTTTATTTTCTCATAATCTCTTTTTAAGCGGGTCCAATCGCGCATTATTGTTTGCGCGGTTCTGTCATCAATTTTTATGGCTTTCATTCCAATATCAAAACCAAGCTTCGGGAGCATTTCCCGAAGTTCATTTGGCGAAATATTTAATTTTCGCGCGAGTTCGGCTACATTCATGTGTGTATTTTAAATTTAAAATTCGGATTTGCGATTTATTTTTTATGGTTTCATTCTATATCAATTTTAAGATTATAGCAAGCCCTGCTGTCAATTTGGCAGTTTAAACTTTAAACATAAATTGGCCGATCGTTCAATTTATGTTTAATTTGGAAATTAAAAAATCCCGCCTTATGAGATAAAGCGGGAATCGTCAAGAGTCAAGAGTTCAAGGGTTAAGTGGCGCTCACGCGGAAGCGGAGCCATAATTGGAAAACGCATCGTAAACATAGTAGGCGCGGAGCCTCGGATCGCCAAACCAGCCGGACAAGCCCGGGACATTGCCGCGGTGACACCGAGAACCCGGTAAATCAATAAAATGACCCATTAGGATTTCGGGATAATAGAGAATCAGAAAAAGTCCTTCGCGAACCGTGGCGCCTCGCTCATTGGAAGAGAAAAGCGCAATGGCTTGATTTGGAGATTTTCCTTTATAAAGATGGCCGTCCTGCATCCAAACGAAATAGGGCCCATTCGGGGTCTTTTCCACATCTTTGGTTTCTGAAAGGTTCAAATAGTTAGTCAGTGTCTTTCCATTTACTTTGATTGCTGAAACAAGCTGTTCAAGGGAGATTGTCGGGTCAATATAAACCAAATGAACGAATTTTGATAGGTCGGGATTTTCGGGAATGGGCGGGAATTCCTGCGGAATCAGCAAATTACACTCTTGGAGACGATTCAAGATGCGCTGGACGAGAGGGTCGGAGACAGCGGTCAAAACATTCTGATTGCTATCAGACCAGATGTCTTCCACTAACGCGAGAACGGCTTGTTTTGACAGGCCTTGCTTTTTGTATTTTTTAAGCTCGCGACGCAAAATATTTTTATCAAAACTTGGTTGTTTATGCGCCATTTTCTTATTTCCTCCCTCTTTTTTACTGCGCTAATTTTAAATTGGCGATAAACTTGCCGATAAGTTTCGCGACCATATACACTTCTATACCATTATGCTCTTTTGGTTCCAGACCGGAAAAATCAGCTCCCGCCACATTGATTTTTGGCAACAATTTTTCAAAAATGTCCGATATTTCATCATAAATGAAGCCACCGGGTTCGGGATTCGGCACTGCGTCACGAATAATTTCCGATGAAAGAACGTCGGGGTCAAAAGAAATATAAACATTCTTGTTTTTCAACCAATATTCCAAAGTTCTTATCAATGTCTTTATCCCGCCGTCCAGCCGCCGAATATTTTTTCTCATTCTATAACATCTTATTTTTGTTTTATCTTCATCCAAAAGAAGTTTGCGCTCAAACGGGCTGATACGCCTCACGCCGGCAATGATTATCTGTTCGGCATATTGAACGCATCTGCTCATTGCCGAAACAGCCGAATATCCGTCTGCCGTCTCCAAATTGCAATGCGCGTCAAAACTTAAAACAACAAGATTCCCAAATACCTCGCTCAATACTTGAACCGGGGCTACGGATGCTAACCTGTCTCCGCCCAGAATTACCGGAATCTTATTGAAAGAAACGATTTCTTTCACGATTTCCGCGAGTTCGTTCTTTTCGTCTTTAAATTTTTCTCCGCCGACAAATTCTTTCTTTAGAGTGGCAACGCCTATATTGAAAAAATTTCCGCTAACCAGATCGTCGCCATACGGGCTTACTCTGTGGCTGGCCTTTATAAGCCGTTCGGAAGCCAAAGATAAAGTTTGGTTTTCCCCGCCACATCCAAACGGCACCACAACCACTTTGGCGGTTTCCAAATTGCATAAAGGGCTTGCCAATCCCAAAAATCCTTGCTTTTCTTCATAAGTTTTCATTCTTGTTTTTCCCTCTTGTCCACCAAAAATTTTGGCGGAAGCGAATCTTCTTTTTAAAAGAACTGAATTACCTGATTATAAAAAAATCGGCCTCTTTTGTCAAGAAGCCGATTTTTTATTTGTCCTATAAACCTTTATCTGCGTTGATATCCGGTGACGCGCTTGTCGCTGTGGTCTTTGCGTAATCGCTGCCGGATGAAATATCCGCGCTGATTACGTAATCAAAGAAGAAAGCATCCGGCAAATCGTCAATCATTTTGTTCCAATCGTTTCCGTAAATCGCGCTTGCCGCGGCTTCTGTCTTTACCCAGCGGAGCTTCCCGCCTTTTTCAACCGCGTATACTTTCGGGTCTGTATTTATCTTTATCATTCTGATTCCCGGCCGATATGTAACATTTCCGCCAATCGTATAACTCGCCAATTGTTCCGCGGAAACCGTCCTGACTGTTGAAAAATCGCTGTACCAGCTGTAATATATTTTCTCTGTCGGAAAAACATATCTTTTGCCGTTTTTCGCGAGACAATACACAGCCGAACAAATATCTTTATTTGCCGACGTGCATTCAAGCTTAATCAAGTCGCCGGTTCCAAGTTCTTTATCTCCGATTACCGTAAATAACGTAAAATGATTAGTCGTCGCCGTTATGGTATTTGCCGCCGCGTCAACCGTTCCGCCAACTAAAACCCATTTATTCGTTGAAGTATTCCAATAATAAACTTTCAGTGTTGATTCTTTCAGGCCCGCGATATCAGAATCGGAATATTTAAAGGTTAAAGTTACATTTTTAGCAAAATTGGTGATTGTCGCGGTGCCCACTTCTGCTTTAAATTCAAATGCCTTGTTACCCGCCGCTCCTTGCGTAGACGCCGGGGCCGTAAATGTCTCTGTCGGGGTGATGGTTACTGATGTATCCATAGAAACTGCGCCTGCCGGAAAACTGACTGATGCTGAATTGTCCGAAACCGCGACATTTCCGCCCATTGTGGCATTCATGGTTTGAGTCGCAAAAGACGGCAATGCCGAAACAAGTTCAATCTCATCGCTTACCGATGTGGAAATTCCGCCGGTTGAACTTCTGTATTGAACATAAACCGTTTTTGGACCAAAACCCTCTGAAAGCGTAAAAGATTTTGAAGCTACGTACGTTTCCCAATTTCCATCCGCGAAATTTGAATTCTCCGAGATAATCATTTCGGAAGCATTGGTCGCGCTTAATGTTAATGTAACCGCTCTTGTCTTAGATTGCGCCGCGCCGGAATTAATTGATACAGCCGGCGAACTTGGAGTTATAATAACAGATGACGGAGCCGGAGTTGAAGATGTACCGCTGTCACCGCTTCCGGTGGTGCCGCTTCCGCTGTCAATAACGCAGACCCGCGCGTCCGGCGTAACCGTTAATGTGTGGGATGAGGCAGTCGTGGAAATTTCGATTGTGTTTTGTGTCTCTCCGCAAGTTCCTCCTACCGTATCGCCGCTTATACTGCCGGTTACCTCCATAACTTTTCTATTTGTATTCGTCACTGTTATTGTACTACCCGACACTATTTTAAAAGTGAAAGTACTGGTTCCCACCATCAACTCTTCAATGCTGGCGCCCGAAGAAATTGTGTAATTCTCGTCCAAGTCGCTAAGATATATCGTAACGGTGGAATCGGTCACAAAATCTCCATCCGCAGCCAAAGTAGCCAATGGACAAACTAACAGAGACAAGATAGTCAATAGGTGTAAAATCCTAATTTTTTTCATAAATTTTACCTATTTATCCAGTATAGAATTTTTTATTAAAATTCTATGCTCTGATTAGTTTTTTAATAGCAATCAGCCGGGTTTGTGCTGGTGGTAAATTGCAATGACGTATTACCTTGATCCGAAACAAGGAGAAGATACAAAGTGTCAACACCCGTTGTGGTACTTGCTGAAGACCGAAGAGCTATACACCCCCCATTCCCGGAGCGCTACCGGCAGCTTCAGCGCCGCCAATATGCAAAGTGGTCGTTGCCAAACTCTGACCTATAAGCATATCTCCCGTAAAAGTTGATGTCGGGGAAGCAAAAGTATCTATATATGCCGTACCCGAAACATAAACATTCTTCCAGGAATAGTTCTCATCGCCCAAACTGTATGTATTGTTGGTCCACGGATAAATATTTGACGTCGTGGCCGCTTCGGTGAACATTACCGAACTTGATGCCATAAACATATCTCCTGAACTGTCGCCCACCAAAACATTGCCGTAAAAAGTTACCAAGCCGTCTGCCTGGATTGTGCCTGTAGCAAAAATATTGCCGCCAGTCGTAACATTTGTGCCGATCGTGGTTGCGCCATATACCAATGTGCAGACCACAAAAGCGGAAAATGCAACTGTAAAAAATACTGAAAGTATTTTTTTATTGCTGATAATGAATCTTTTAAGATCCATAAAAAAAATTTATTTTTTAATATAAACAACTTTTTTTTAAATATGCATCATTTAAAAAAATATTTTTAGTTTTAATTAATTTTATTTTGTATTTATTTATGTTTTTATAGGGAATTTTTTATCTTACATAGCTTAGCGGATTTACGCGCGCTCCGTTTATGTATATTTCAAAATGAAGATGCGGGCCGGTAGACCATCCAGTATTGCCCATTTCCATAATTACATCGCCTTGTTCCACCCGCTGTCCCTTAACGACAAATAATTTATTCGCGTGCGCGTAGCGGGTTTTTATTCCGTTGCCGTGATTTATCACTATCTGATAACCATAGCCGGTGCCCCATCCGGAATACTCCACCACTCCGTCATCCACCGTGTAAATCGGCAAACCGATTCCTTTACTGCCGCCGCCAATATCAATAGCCGGATGTTTCCACGAAAAATACTGGGTGATTCTGCGCACAGAAGTCGGCCAAATCATCCCGAAATTGCTTTTTGGCGCGGCCGGCAAGACAGTGGTCGCGCGTTGCTGAACCGCCGGTTGCGCCACCACAACGCGACCGCCCGGAACTACCAAGGTTTCGCCGATAGTCAAAGCCGTTCCGCTTGACAGCATATTAAATTCTAAAATTTTCTTCTCATCAGCGTTCAGAGAACGCGCGATTTTTGAAACCGTATCTCCTTTCTTGACTTTGTATAATACGCCGTCAACCGGCATTATGGAAAGTTTGTCGCCCGGTCTGATCAAAGACCTTGCGGTTAAATTATTTGCCCACAAAATAGTATTGACATTCAAACCAAATTTTCTGGATATGGAACTAATCGTGTCGCCGGAATTCACCACATAAGTTTCAACATGAGTTCTCGGCGCGACACTTTCTTCGGACACAAAAACAACCGGCTGAATCAAGGCCATTCCGCCAAATGCCGTCAAAGATACATCCTCTTCGGCAATATAATCTATGGGGATTCCGCCGTCAGCCGCCGAACTTTGAAAAACCGCTTCACCTGATAAATACGAGCTTACGTCAATTTTTTCTTTACTGCCGATTTCTTCAATAAATTCTTCTTTTTCTCCGAACAAAGAATAAAAAAATAAACCTCCGCCGGTTTCAACCATTGACGAACCCGCTTCTATTGTTGAAACAAAACCAAATATAAAAAATATAATAAATGAAATGCTCAATCCCCATTTGCCAAAAACATATCTTCTCACTCTTGATTCGCCGATAAAAAATTTTTTGATTAAACGGTACGCGTTATAAAAAGAAAGAACAAAAATTAAATCATCAACAATAAAAATAAAAACATACATTGGAAAAAACAAAAAAATCAACGCCTTCTTTACAAAAAAGAAGCTGCGCAAAAATCCCAAAAACAAAACAATTAAATTTTTATTTATTTTTGACATTTTAATTTTTATGTCGGAGGAGGGACTTGAACCCTCACGCCTTGCGGCACATGGTCCTAAGCCATGCGTGTATCCCATTTCACCACTCCGACGCGAATAGCTTCATTATCAGCTAAGTAAAATTGTAACAAAATTTTTATCTTTTTTCAACCCCGCGCGTTTTTTGCGGGATATTGACACGAAATTTTATTTTTGCGCTCAATGCTATAAAATATTAAATATGAAAATAAAAGGAGGGAAATTTTTCCCTGTTTTTTTATTTATTTTATTTTTTCCCGCCATCATTTTGGCGGCCGATATTAAAATTATTGAAGTGCAGACCGAAGGCGCGGGCGGGTCATATGACGAATGTGTAAAAGTATCAAATTATTCATCCGCGTCCGTTTCCATCACAGGATGGAAACTGCAAAGCCGAAGCGCCACCCAAGACCGCTGGGTTTCGCGGAGCGGTGAAGGATTCCCGGAGATTAATGTCAGCGCCGGCGCAACTGCGGTTTTGGCGTCTGCCAATTACAGCGGCGCGGATGAAATCTGGCGACATATTTCCCGTTGGGGACTTTCAACGGACGGCGGGGGCATGCGTTTAATTGATTCTGACGAAAATGTGATTACAGAAAAATATTGGGGGACGCTGGAAAATTTAAACCAAACGCAAACCGAACCACCCGCGCCTGCACCAGAACCGCAAGAAGAACCGGAACCCATTATAGAACCACAACCCGAACCGGAAACCCCACCCCAACAATCCGACAATTCAACAATTGAACAATTTAACAATGAGGTTCCGGTTCTCTCGCCCGCTCCGGCAAATGCCGAAGAAATTACAATTCCGGCCAAAGAAATAAATATCCAAATTTCCGAGTTTATCCCAAATCCTTCGGGAAGCGATGACGGAGAATGGATTGAAATAAAAAATCTTTTAAACGAATTGTCCGATATTTCCGGATGGCTTTTGGATGACGAAGATGGCGGAAGCAAACCGTATAAAATTCCCAAAGACACAACGATTCCGGCAAACGGCTTTTTTGTTTTCTATAAAATTCAAACAAAACTCGCGCTGAATAATGACACCGACTCGGTCAGAATTTTAAAACCAACTGGAGAAATTGCGGAAAAAATTGATTATGCCGGATGCGCGGAAGGCCAATCTTACGCCCGCGCGTCAGATAAATGGTCTTGGACAACCACGCCAACTCCGTCGCTTCCAAACATCATCACCGCCCCGGCGCCAAAAAAATCCGCGACAAGCAATCCTCCGGTTACTGTCTATGGCGAAGTGACCAAAACCAACGAAGCAAGTTTTTACATACTGGAAGAAGATGGAGATGAAATAAAAATAAATCTCCCGGCAGAAAATCTAACGGTTGGCGACAAAGTAGAAATCACCGGAACCGTAAAAAAGACGGCCAACGGAAACCAGATGACCCCAAAAAAACAAACTGACATTATAATAAAGGACAAGTCGCCGGCGGAAAAAGAAAACACCGCGGCAAATCCGAATTTAAAATATTATATAGTCCTCGGAATGGGATTATGCGGAGCGGGGGTGGCGCAGGGATGGAAAAAACGGGAATTTTTCAAAGGAAAATTTAAAAAACTTTTCAACAAACAAAATCCTGCCGAACCGGAAAAAGAAGAAATTAAAAACCCTCAAAGCGGGTGAGCGGAATCGAACCGCCTTCTCGACCTTGGCAAGGTCGCATAATAGCCGTTATACGACACCCGCTTTGAGGGTTCTAACTAGAAAAATTATAATAAACAAATTTAGTTTTGTCAACTGAGTAATGTGTGCTAAACTAAGAAAGTTAATGTTTGGAGGAAATCGTAAATCTTAAATCATAAATCTGAAATCACTTTATGTCCTCCAAAGTTTTATCCGCCTCCACCATCGGTCTTGATGCCGCGCTTGTGGAAGTTGAATCGGATATTGCCGGCGGTTTGCCGGGTTTTGTGGTTGTCGGACTTCCCGATACCGCCGTCCAAGAATCGCGCGAGCGCGTGAAAGCCGCCATTAAAAACAGCGGTTTTTCTTTTCCCAGAACTAAAGTCGCGGTTAATTTGGCGCCAGCGGATATTAAAAAACAAGGACCGGCGTATGATTTGCCGATTGCAATCAGTTTGCTCCATTCGCTCGGGGAATTGCCTCCGGTTGAAAATTCCAAAGAAATTTTTATCGGCGAACTGGCGCTGGATGGAATTCTGCGACCGGTTAACGGCGTGCTTTCCATTGCTTCAATGGCCGCGACGTCCGGAATTGAAACGATTTATCTCCCAAAAGACAACGCCGCCGAAGCCGGACTGGTTCCAGGAATCAAAATAATTCCGGTAGAAAATTTAACGTTATTAGTATCGCATCTTCGCGGCTCAACAATCATCCCACAATATATCCCAAAGGAAATAAATTTGGAAAATTTTGAAAGCGTGGATTTTGATATGGCGCACGTGCGCGGTCAAGAAAACGCCAAGCGCGCCTTGGAAATCGCGGCCGCCGGCGGGCACAATATTTTGATGAGCGGCCCGCCCGGTTCAGGAAAAACCTTACTGGCAAGAACTCTTCCAACAATTCTCCCCCGCCTCACTTTGAATGAGGCGCTGGAAGTTACCAAAATCTGGTCTGTGGCCGGCACGCTTCCGGCCGGAAAACCGATTCTCACCGAACGGCCTTTCCGCAGTCCACACCATTCAAGTTCGGGTGCCGCGCTTGTCGGCGGCGGTTCTTGGCCCCGCCCGGGTGAAATTTCTCTGGCGCACCGCGGAGTGTTATTTTTAGATGAATTTCCGGAATTTTCCCGCGCGGTTTTGGAAAATCTCCGCCAGCCACTTGAGGATGGTTTTGTCACGGTTTCCCGCACTGCTGGCACATTGAAATTTCCGGCAAAATTTATGCTGATAGCCGCGCAAAATCCCTGCCCGTGCGGATTCTTAAATGATTCTTCAAACAAATGCTCTTGCTTGCCAACGCAAATTTCCAAATATCAAAAGAAAATTTCCGGTCCGCTTTTGGATAGAATTGATTTGCATATTCCGGTGCCGAAAACTGAATTTGAAAAACTGGACAGCGGAACAGCCAGCGAAAATTCGGCTCTTGTCCGCGAACGCGTGCAAAAAACGCGCGATATTCAAACCGAAAGATTTAAAGGAACAAAAATCGTAACCAATGCCGAGATGTCTTCACAGATGATTAAAAAATTCTGCGTTATAAATGAAGAATCAAAAAATCTTCTGCGCATCGCGGTTAATCAAAAAAATCTTTCCGCCCGCGGATATCACCGGGTCTTAAAACTCGCCCGCACCATCGCGGATTTGGAAAATTCGGAAATTATCAGCACGCAAAATATCGCGGAGGCGTTGCAATATAGACCAGAGAAGGAGTGAGATTGTCGTCCCGAGCGAGCATAGCGGGCCGAGGGACCCCTTCGACAACCACCAAGCCACCAAACACCTTTAAGCGATTCCTCCGCTCACTTCGTTCGGTCGGAATGACGAAATAAGAAAAGCCCCGAAGCATGATGCCTCGGGGCGGAGCCAACGGCTCCCCTCTGGGGTTTGTTTTGGTGGGGAAAGAACGAAAAAAACTGCTTGATGCGGATGGCGAAGACGAGACGGCCGTCGAACAGCTCGCCGTCCACATAGCTGAGGCCGTCCGTCACCACCGGGCCCTCGCCACCCTCGTCCGCGCGCTCATACCGGACCGCGAGGTCCAGCCAGTCGCACATCGCGGGCGCGTTCGCCTCGATCCTGCTGACGCAGTGGAAGCCGAAAGGAACCGCCGGGTCCGTGACCTCGTCGTCATTTTCCGGATCAAACTCCTTCGCCACGAATGAAGGGTTGCTGAGCAATCTGGTCATCTTTCTTTCCTTTCTCGTTGGTTGTTTACTGCCAAAGAACGTTTGTTTTTATTTTAAGCTACGCTAAGCTATTTAGCTTTAGGGAGTTAAATTCGCTACGCGGCCATTTAACTCCCTAAATTATAGCATCATATTATAATAGCACATTTTGATGATTTTGCCAAGCCCCACTACCAATTTGGCCGAAAAAAATGGCTAAATTTAGAAAAAACTTGTACTTAACTAAAATCTAAAAAATAACCATAACAACTCTTTTTAAATCTTAGTAGAAACCTTGGCGAATAACACAATGTTTTCTTAAACAAATATAACAGTTTAAAAAACAAACAATCGGCCATATTGGTAGTGGGGCAAGAGCATACAAGTATATTTTGGCTAAAATAGGCCATTTTAGTATTATTTTTGTTGTCATTCCGACCGAAGTGGAGGAATCCCTTCGATAATATTTAAGAGAACCTTCGACTTCGCTACGCTACGCTACGCTCCGGATGACATATTAAAAAAGACCCTTATTCGGGTCTTTTTGTTATTTCTTGATAATCTCCTCTGCCCGCGCCAACTCTTCTTGGGTATTTATTCCGTACCCGGCATATGGGTCATCCAAAATATAGACGTTGATTTTGTGCCCTTCAGATACCGCAAGACCAACCATGTCGGTCAAATAATATTCGCCGGCTTTATTTTCATTCTTCAATTTTTCAATATTTTCCCAAAGCCAGGAAGCATTAAAACAATAACAATTAACATTCACCTCGGTAATTTCTCTTTCTGCTTCGCTTGCGTCTTTCACTTCGGTAATCTTGGAAATATGACCATCATTATTTCGGATAATGCGGCCATAATTGTAGAATCCGGCAAAATCTCCGGTAAAGGCCGAGACCTGAACAGTTCCGATTGTCAGAATAGCGCCGCTGTTTTTATGCGATTCAATAAGCGCCGCCATTGTTTCCGCTTTGATGAACGGCTGGTCGCCATTGAACACTACCACCGTTTTAATATCTTCTTTTGAAAGATCTTCTTTGGCGCACATTATTGCGTGCCCGGTGCCAAGTTGTTCGCGTTGCCAGACAAAATGATAGTTATCTCCCAAAGTCGCAATTACATCCTCGCCCTTATAGCCGACAATAACTGTCGAGCGGGCACAGATTTTTACAATTTCCGCGAGCGGGTAAGCAATCATTGGACGGCCGCCAAGCATCGTTAAAACCTTGGGATTTTCCTGTTTCATCCGCGTGCCTTTTCCTCCGGCCATGACGATAATATGAGTGTCAGTCATATTTTGCCTCCTAATATTTTTATATTGTACAAAACTTCCACTAATCCATACCACTAATTCGCACTAATAATTTCAGATTCGTGAGTATTCGTGATAAAAATTAGTGGAAGTCTAGTTCCTTTTTATCTTACACCGCTTTTACGAAAAATCTTTTTCCTTTT
The DNA here is from genome assembly GCA_964525225.1 of uncultured Gammaproteobacteria bacterium. Taxonomy (GTDB): domain Bacteria; phylum Patescibacteriota; class Patescibacteriia; order DYHP01; family DYHP01; genus CAZGDX01. The sequence goes on along the minus strand of CAZGDX010000001.1, from coordinate 20,565 downwards.
TGTATTAAAGAATCTTTTTTAACTACAAAATTAATATCTTTCACCACTTCTTTATTCACTTTCACTCCGCCCTGTTCAATAAGTCGTCTTGCTTCCCCTTTTGACGACGCAAGTTTTGAATTTATCAACACTTCCAAAATATTCTCACTCTTTCCTTTTACTTTATAAGTTTTGACATCTTCCGGGCGTTCTTTTTTCTGAAAGACATTGATAAAGTTTTCTTCGGCTTTTTTGGCATCTTTCTCGCTGTGGTACATTGCTACAATTTCCCGCGCCAAAAGCATTTTCACATCCCGCGGATTACTCTTCTTTAAATCTTTCTCTATTTTTTTGATTTCGTCAAGTGACAATTCGGTGGCAAGCTCAAAATAATGCATTATAAGCTTATCGGGAATTGACATAACTTTCCCATACATATCATTTGGCGCGTCAGTCAGCCCGATATAATTACCGAGGGATTTAGACATTTTTTTCTCGCCGTCCAAACCGATTAAAAGCGGGCACATTACAACATCCTGTTCCGGCATATTCATTTTTCTCTGCAAATCCCGGCCGGCAAGCATATTGAAACGCTGGTCGGTTCCACCGATTTCAACAGAAGCGTTAATCATCACCGAATCGTACGCTTGCATCATCGGATATAAAATTTCGTGCGCTCCAATTTCAATTCCTTCCTTCAATCGTTTAGTAAAATCGTCGCGTTCCAAAATGCGCGCCACGGAAAAATTGGAAGCAAGTTTTATTAAATCCGCGAAAGAAAATTCTCCGAACCATTCTGAATTGTAGCGGATAACGCATTTCTTTAAATCTAAAACTTTGCCGACCTGTTCAAAATAACTTTTGGCGTTCCGCTCAACTTCTTCGGCAGAAAGCTGGGGTCGGGTCTTTGATTTTCCGGACGGGTCGCCGATTAAGGCGGTATAATCGCCGATTAAAAATACTACTTTATGCCCGAGCTTTTGAAATTCACGGAGTTTCCGAAGCACTACCGCGTGTCCCAAATGCAAATCCGGAGCTGTCGGGTCGGCGCCGAGCTTAATGCGCAATACCGCGCCGCTCGTTAAATTCTTTTCCAAATGTTTGGCGTCTATCGCCTCTTCCGTTCCACGGCGCAAAATTTCTTCAACTTGTTTTTTTGTAGCGGACCCCAACGGGGAGCCCTTGGCTTTTTCTTGTTTGTTTTTCATATTATTTTAATTGTTCTTTCAAATTTTTAATATCACCTAAAACTTTTTCTTTCTTTGCCCGCTCAACTTCCACCACATCTTTTGGCGCGCGGGCGATGAATTCACTGTTCAATAATTTGGCATCCAGCGATTTCAGAAAATTTTCTTTATTTTTTAATTCTCTTTCCAGCCGTTCTTTTTCCAAAATAGCATCAATTCCTCCGGACAAATCCACATATACTCCGGCGCCGGCAACGGACGAACCGGCAAATCCTTCGGGCTTTTCCCGCCCCGAAGGGGAGCCTTCGGCTTTTTCTTTTATTTCCAGATTTTCAATCTTAGCTAGGCCTTTTATCAGATGCGCCTGCTCGGCAAATATTTTATCTTTTGAGATAATAAGCGCCTTGATTTGTTTTTGGATATTTATCCTATTTTCCGCGCGGAGATTTCTGATTTTTACAATTACTTCCTGAATTTTCGCGAAGTCAATTTCCGCTTGTTCGTTGATTTGTTTCGCGTCGGATTCCGGATATTTTTCAACCAGCAAATTTTTCTTTTTCAGCATCGTCCCCCAGATGGCTTCGGTAACAAACGGAATAAACGGATGCCATAACACTAAAAGTTTTTCCAAAATTTCTTTAAGCGGTTTGCCGGAAACATTTTCTATTTTTGAAATTTCCAAATACCAATCAGCAAATTCTCCCCAGGTAAAATCGCGGAGTTTTTCCGCGGCAGATGAGAAGTTGTATTTTTCCAAATCCGCAATTACTTCCGCGGTGAGCTTTGAAAATTTTGATAAAATCCATTTATCAGCCAAGGTCTTCTCTGATTTTATTTTTTCCGCGGTCATCTCCTGTAAAGTTATAAACCGGCTGATATTCCAAAGCTTATTTGAAAAATTTCTAAACCCGGCAATTTTTTCCTCGGATAACTTTACATCATTTCCCGGCGCGCTTCCCATAACAAGCGACAAACGCACTGCGTCTGTGCCGTATTTTTCCGAGACAACAAGCGGGTCAATGGCATTGCCCAAGGACTTAGACATCTTCTTACCTTCTTCGTCGCGCACCAACCCATGCAAATAAACATTTTTAAACGGAATTTCCCCGAGCGCGTAAGTTGTCATTAAAATCATTCTGGCAACCCAGAAAAATAAAATATCATATCCGGTTTCAAGCACAGTGTTTGGGTGATATTTTTTCAGATCTTTTGTTTTTTTCGGCCAGCCCAAAGTGGAAAAAGTCCAAAGTCCGGACGAAAACCATGTATCCAAAGTATCGGAATCCTGCTCCCAGCCCTTTCCTTTCGGCTCTTTGACGCCAACATATGTTTTGCCGTCTTTTTTCCAAACCGGAATTTGATGTCCAAACCAAATTTGGCGGGAAATACACCAATCGCGCAAATTTTCCATCCAGTGATAATAAACTTTTTCAAATTTTTCCGGCATTATTTTTATTTCCCCGGATTTCACTGCTTCCAAAGCCGCCTCTTTCAGGGAATTGTTTTGAAAAAATCTGTTGCCCGGAATTTTTATTTTCTTATTAACATTTACAAACCATTGTTCCGAAGGCAATGGTTCAACCGCGCCACCGCAACGATAACAGACGCTCAGATTATTCATTATCTTTTCTTCTTTTTCCAAAAGCCCTTTCTTTCTTAAGTCCTCTACAATTTTTTCACGGGCTTCCAATACCGGCAGTCCAAAAACATTTCCGGCGTTGGATGTCATCTTTCCGCTTTCATCAATTACTTTTATTGTTTCCAAATTATTTTTTTGACCCATTTCCCAGTCAGCAATGGAATGCGCCGGAGTTACGCCGAGCGCGCCGGTGCCAAAATCTTTATCTATGGACTTATCGGCAATTACTTTTATAGTCAATTTTTTGCCGGCAAAAATAACTTCAAAAACTTTGCCGATGTATTTTTTATATCGTTCGTCATCAGGATTTACCGCCACTGCCGTATCGCCAACTTTTGTTTCCGGCCGGGTGGTGGCGATGGCAAACGGGAAGTCCTTTGAATATCTAAAAGTGTAAAGAGTTGCTTCTTGTTCTTTGTATTCCACTTCGTCGTCCGCTAATGTTGAAGCGCAATTCGGGCACCAATTTACTATTCTATACCCGCGGTAAATCAATCCGTCTTCATACATTTTTGTAAAAATCGCGCGGACTGCCGCAGTTCTGTCCTTATCCAAAGTATAGGCCTCGCGCGACCAGTCACACGAGCATCCCATTTTTCTGATTTGTTTATGAATTGTTTTTTTTGACGACTCGGCAAACTTCAAAACCTCGGCCAAAAATTTTTTTCTGCCAAGTTCTTCGCGTGTTTTTCCTTCGGCTTTCAAAATCTTTTCCACTTTTGTCTGGGTGGCAATAGCCGCGTGATCGGTTCCCGGAAGCCAAAGCGAATCATACCCGCGCATCCGATAAAAACGAGTCAAAATATCCTCTAACGCCAGCATAACCGCGTGTCCGACGTGAAGCACGCCAGTTACATTCGGCGGAGGCATCACGATGCTAAAAACGCCCTTTTTCTTGCCGGTTATCTTATCGGGATTAAAATATCCGCTCTTCTCCCATTTCTTGTAAATCCCGTCCTCGTATTTTTTTGGTTCGTAAACTTTTTCCATACCTAGTAGTAGAAATTTGAGTGGAAAGGCAATTTATCAAAATTTCCAAATTCACTCTATTTTATCTTAAATCTTTTATACGCCAGTTCGCTACGGCTACTTTCTCAAATTCCACTACTGGGCACGCATTTTACTTTCCCCTAAATCATATCTAAAAAGGCCATTCTTGACAAGGTTTTCCATATATTATATTATTCTCAAATACTACCATCACAGATTGGGCTTACTATCTGTAATTTTACATGTTAGACGATATAATACAGATTAAAACCATACTTTCTCAAAGCAAAAATCCGCTGATTCTGCTTTCAGAGAACCCGTCGTGCGACGCAGTCGCCTCGGGTTTGGCATTGTATTCAATTTTTCAAAAAATGAATAAAAATACTTTCATTTCTTCTTTTAATTTTTGCGCTTCTCCACAGACCTCTTTTCTTAAAAATATAGAAACGATTTCCGGAACATTAAAAAATCTTAACAAGCTGATTGTTTCTTTGGATATTTCCGACGCCAAAATTGGTGAAGTGAACCACATAACAAAAGAGGGAAAACTGGAAATCGCCATCATGCAAGAAGAAGGATGCGTAAAAACAGAAAATACAAAATATATTTCCGGAAAATACAGATATGATGCCATTTTCGCGCTTGACGCGGAATCGCCGGAAAAATTTGGAGATATTTTTTCCAAAAATACCGATTTCTTTTACAAGACACCAATTGTGAACATTGACCACAAACCGGAAAACGCGCGATTCGGGCAAATAAATTTTACGGATATTACCAAAACTTCGGTAGCGGAAATTATTTTTCAAATTTTTAAAGACGAAACGCATTTGTTTGACGAACATATTGCCACCCAAATTTTAACCGGCATAATTTCCAAAACCAAGGGCTTCAGGACGGAAAACATCACGCCGAAACTTTTAGAAACGGCAAGCATTCTGATGTCTTTGGGAGCGAAACGCGAAGAAATAATTGAAAATTTATACCGCCAGCAAACTGTGCCGATTCTGAAACTTTGGGGCAAGGCGCTTGCCAATCTGAAAAGCGAAAACGGAATTGTCTGGTCGGTTTTGACCCGCGAGGACTTCATAAAATCCGGCGCCGAAGCAAAACATTTGCGCGGAGTGATTGAAGAACTCATCTCCGGATCCGAAGAATCGGAAATCATCGCCATAATCTCCGAGGAAATTTCCGGAAAAATCAGCGCGATTATAAACTGCGGCAAAAACTACAACGCAAAAAAATTTCTTAACCGCTTTGGAGGCGATATCCACGGAAATGAAATTTCATTTGAAATAAAAGACAAAAATTTGGTGGAAGCGGAACGGCTGATGCTTGAAGAGATAAAAAAGGAGATTTATAAAAAGTAAGGATTGACTAATTCTGAATTTTATAGTATTATATAAAACAAACAAGGGCAGTTAGCTCAGCTGGTTAGAGCGTCACATTGACATTGTGAAGGTCGTAGGTTCGACTCCTATACTGCCCACCATGGGCCTATAGTTTAATGGTAGAACACCGCATTTGCACTGCGGAGATGACAGTTCGATTCTGTCTAGGTCCACCAAAAAACACCGTAAATCTTACGGTGTTTTTTGTTTTCCCGAATTTAATATATAATAGGAATATATGAAAATAACTATTCTCGGTTCCGGGTCGTCAAATCCGGTTCCTTATCTTTCTTGCAGATGCGAGACATGCAGGGCGGCGCGCGAAGACGGCGTCAAATCCCGCCGGACAAGAGCATCAATGCTTGTTGAACACAAAGGGAGAACTGTCCTTGTTGACTGCGGTCCGGATTTTAAAGCGCAAATTAAACGATTACCGCAACTCGCCAAACAAACAATAGATGCCTGCGTCATCACTCACGCGCATATTGACGCTTGCGGAGGACTTAAATTCCTGAATGCCTTGGCGGAAAAGCAAGATACCTACATATTCCTTTATTTACTGGAAGGAACCGCGCGGAGAATTAAGCATCTTTCAAGATTCAAGCGGCTAAAAACAGTTTATTTGAAACCTCTGAATTCCGTAACCGAAGGAAAAATAACAATCACTCCGATTCCGGTGCGTCACGGAATGAAAACCCTGCACTACCCCACTTTGGCATATAGAATTAACGATATAATTTACGCCTCGGATTGCGCCGGCGCGGAAAGCGAGTATATAAAATATTTTCATAAAATAAAATATGCTTTTCTGGACGGTTCAATGTGGTTTGGCACGCAAATCCGCGGACATTTCAATGTGGTAAGCGCGATTGATTTTGCCAATAAAATCCACGCCAAAAAAGTTTATCTCACCCACATCGGGCATTCTTATCCGATACACGAAAACGCGGAAAAAGAAGTGAAGAAATACGCCCTGCTAAAGAATAAAAAAATGGAGGTTAATCTGGCGTATGATGGGTTGAAAATTGGTTAATTAAGTAAAAAATCTCCGCAGAAATGCGGGGATTTTTATTTTTATATTCTTGTATTTTTATGTTTTTAAGAGGTTCGGCGGGGTTTTGCCACGGGAGGCGGAGATAATATTTTTCGCCGCGGTGGTTGCCATTGCGCTTCGGGCTTCCATTGTGGCGGAGGCGGTGTGCGGAGTTAAGATTGTGTTTGGCAAATTGGATAATCCCCAAACAAGCTTTGGTTCAAATTCATAAACATCCAATCCGGCGCCGGCGATTTTTTTGGATTTCAGCGCGGAAACAAGGGCTTTTTCATCTATTACCGGCCCGCGGGAAGTATTTATAAGATATGCTGTTTTTTTCATCATCTCCAATTCTTTTTTTCCAATCAAATGAGTTGTTGAAGGCAAAAGTGGCACGTGAAGCGAAACAAAATCCGCGTTTTTCAGCAATTCTTTCAAAGAAACAAACTTAGCTTTGAATTCTTTTTCAAAATCTTTATCGCGGCAAACATCATAATATATTACTTTCATTTTAAATCCCTTAACCGCGCGCTCCACCACCGCTTTTCCGATCGCGCCAAGCCCGACAACTCCCAAGGTCTTATGATGCACGTCAGTTCCCAAAAAAAGCATTGGAGCCCATCCTTTGTATTTTCCTTTTCTCAAGAAATTATCCGACTCAACAAGACGTTTTGAAATTGCCATCAGAAGCGTAAATGTCTGCTCGGCAACCGATTCGGTAATTTCCGGACCGGGCGCGTTTGTTACCATAATTTTTCTTTCCTTTGCAGATTTCAGATCAATATTGTTAAAACCCACCGCGTAATTGGCGATAATTTTCAGTTGCTTGCCGATGCCGTCCATAATTTTGCCGTCAATTTTGTCGGTCAAAAGAGAAAGAAGCGCGTCGCATCCTTTCCCCATTTTTATAATTTCACGTTTTGTTAAAACACGGTCATGCGGGCTGACTTTTACGTCAAATCCTTTTTGTTTTTTCAGCATTTCAATGCCCGCGTCCGGAATCCTGCGAGTGATAAAAATTTTGAACATAACAAAAAATTTAAAAATAATTTATATTTGCATTATTTTATGATTTTAACAACCATTTTTACATTTTACTGAAAATTCGCAAATCCCTGCTATGGCTTATGGTTATTATTCTAAAAGAATCTTCATCTTTTATTTTTTTTGCCACATATATTGACCCATACGCCATAGTCGGAAATTCTTTCATGCTCATAACATATTTGGTGAACGGAATGGGAAATCCAAATCCGATTGTTTTTTCAAGTTCCAAACCGGTCCAGTAAAATAAATTTTTTATGCCGTGTTTTGTTAAAAGAGTTATGTGCGCCGGGTCTGTCTGTTTGGCATTATTTTTTTCAAAGATATTCAAAAAAATCTCTTTCCAGAAATAAGGATTCGGAACCGAAAAAATAAAACGACCCCCGATTTCGAGCACCCTGTTGATTTCAAAAAAAACTTTCAACGGGTTTGCCAGATGCTCTATGGTATCCAAAGCAACAACAGTATCAAACTTTTTGTCCGGGTAGGGTATTTTTTCACTGTTCAAATCCGCGACTTTAACTTCCGCGTATCCTTTTGGCGCGTCCCTTTTTTGAATATCTAATCCGTAAAACCCTTCGGCAAACAAAAACGGCGATTGCGCGTAGCCGATATCTAAAATATTTTTGCCCCTTAAATATCCGCGGACAATCTTTTGTTTTTGGAGTTTTGAATTTTTTCTATGAAAAAACATAAATTACACCTCCCGTATTCTCACTTTTTTAAGGTCTTTCTCTGCTGGACGATACTCCAAAAGTCCGTTTTTCGCGCCCATTTTTTTTATTACTCCGTCAGCGTTTAGCGTGGCGAGGCGAAGCGCGTAATCAATATCATTTTTAATAATCAATCCTGCCACCAACCCGCTTCCGAAAGCATCGCCGGCGCCGGTGGTGTTTTTGGGTTTTGTGCCAAGCGATGAAGCAAAAAACCATTTTTCGCCATAAAGATAAGCGCCGTCCGGGCCATCGGTCACCACTACAATTTTCGCGCCGATATTTTTCATCTTCTTTAAAATTTCGTCTTTTTTATCATAATCAATGTTTAAAAGCGCTGATGCTTCTTCACGGTTAACATTCAAAACTTCCGCTTGTTTTATGTATGGCAATAATTTTTTGAGCCCTGATTTTATTTCTTTGCCTCCGGGATTCCAAGCAATTTTTATTTTATTTTTCTTGGCGAATTTAAAAATCTCGTTTAAAAGTTTAATATTTCCGCCCAAAGATGTTATATAAAACCACTTTGTTTTGAGTTTATTTTTCGGGATCCCATTCCATTCTATGAAATTGGATGCCCCGCGATAAACCAAAACCGAACGGTGTCCGGCGCCGGTTAAAAGCAATGTGGAATAAGTAGTTAAGTGTTTTTTATCTTTTTGCATTAAAGAAACATCCGCGTTTTTTTCTTTTAGAACATCCAAAACATCTCGTCCGGCGCTGTCGTTTCCAACGCGGGATATGACCGCCACTTTTAATTTAAGATTTCCAAAAGTTGCCGCCGCGTTTGTGGCGCCGCCCCCGGTATCCAAAAAAATCTCGCTGGCTTCGTTTTTGCTCCCGAGCGCTAAACACTCCCCAACTCCGGTTGAAAATTGGTCTGATTTTATCAAATCAAAAGCTGGGGACTTCAAATAAACATCGCGAGTAGCCGCGCCGATTGTTATTACATCAAACATAAAATTAATTTTTGTACAAAACTTCCACTAATCCATATCACTAATTCGCACTAATTATTCGTGAGTATTCGTAATAGAAATTAGTGGAAGTCTAGTACCTTTTTTATCTTGCTTTATTTTTACTTCCGCACATTATCATTTTTTCTTCCGCCACCTTTTGCATTAATTTTTTGGAGTCCTCCAAAATTTTTCGCGGGTCAAAAACCTTTTTATTTTCTTTAAGAGTGCAACGGACTCCGGCCGCGAAAGCAAGGCGCAAATCCGTATCTATATTTATTTTGCAAACCCCCATTTTAATCGCTTTTTTAATTTCCGCCGGGGAGTTTCCTTTGGCCTCGCCAACATCGCCTCCGCACCGCTTCAGCAATTTTACAAGTTTGTTCGGCACTCCACTTGCCCCGTGAAGCACAATCGGAATTTTTACTCCTTTTTTGATTTCCGCGAGCCGTTTTAAATCCAATTTAGAATTTCCTTTGAATTTATACGCGCCGTGCGATGTGCCGATGGCAATTGCCAGCGCATCGCATCCGGTTTTTTCCACAAATTCTTTTGCTTGCGCGGGGTCGGTTAAAATCGCGTCTTTTTCTTTAACGCTTACCAAATCTTCAACTCCTTTCAACGAACCGAGCTCCGCCTCCACTGAAATTTTTTTCGCTCTTGCCCAGTCAACAACTTTTTTTGTATTTTTCAAATTTTCTTTATAAGGAAGAGACGAGCCGTCATACATCACCGAAGTGTACCCGGACTTTATGGCTTTTCGCACGACTTTCAAATTTTTCCCATGGTCCAAATGAAAGACAACCGGAATTTTTTCCTTGGCCGCCACCCTGACCATTTGAAACAAATTTTCCATGCCGGCATATTCTATGGCGCCTTCGGATGTCTGGATAATAATTGGCGATTTTAATTTCTTTGCCGCCGCCATTACTGACTGCAATATCTCCAAATCGTTAATATTAAAAGCAGGAACGGCATAATGTCCTTTTTGCGCTTTAATTAAAACTGACTTCAGTGTTGCGAGCATACTATATCAATTCAGCTTTTACTTTTGTAAATTTTTTGAGCATTTGCGCCATTCCTTTTTTTGTAAGCAATCCTTTTTGCGGACCGACATAACTGATTACCGAAGTGGAATTGCTCGTACCCCACCTTAGCGCTTCCGGAATATCTTTTTTATAATGAAGCGCGGCGACAAATCCGGTAGCAAACGAATCGCCGGCTCCTGTCATTTCAACTAATTTAATGGGAAAAACTCCCATACAATAACTTTTTCCATCTCCGTATGCGCAAGCGCCTTTTGAACCGTCGGTTACCACAACTTTTCTCGGTCCCAAATTCGCAAGGCGTTGCAACAAATCGTCCATTTCGCATCTTCCGACCAATTTAAAACCTTCTTCTTTGTTAACAAACAAAACTTCGGTCATCTGCAAAACATTTTTAAGCGCTTTTGCTCCGCGCTCAAGCTGATAATCACCGGGATTAAACGCCAGTTTAGCTCCGGTTTTTCTTACATATTCAACAATTTGTTTTTCCAGGTCCACGTGATTTTTTCCAACCGCCGTGTAATAAATCCACCCGCTTTTTTCCAATTTCGGCAAAGTGTAAGCGCGATCAACGCGATATATTAACTGCGTCCGTTCGCCGTTATAATTTAAAACCACCGCGTAATTCGTTGGCAATTTTTTATCTACTTTAAGATATTTTGCGGAGACCTTTTCTTTTTTCATTGTGGCGATAATTTGCTTTCCCGTATCGTCATTTCCCACAACGCTGTAAAACGCCGCCTTCATTCCAAGCCGCGCCGAACCAATGGCGTTGTTCGCCGCATTTCCGGCAATTTGCTGTTCCAGTGATTCAACTAAAATTTTATCCGCATAAGTAAGACAAAGCATTGGATTGTGCTCCTCGCCTCTTGGGACTATAACCGCTTCTTTAACCCGCAAAAATGTATCAAGCATTGCGTCGCCAATTGAAATAATATCCAACATATTTATTTTTAATTTTTAATTCAATTCACTATTATTATAACAAAAAAGCCCGAACCATAACATAGTTCGGGCAAAGAGTCAAAACTTATCTGTTTACCTGCCACAAGAGCAAGTCGCCCCTCCGTCACCCGAATAAGCATCAAAACAAACATCGTCATCCGTAAACCATCCGGCGGGGCCAAGAATACTCTGGCAATAATTCGCGCAAGAAAAATGTTCAAAACGTCCGGCAGGCGAACAGTGATAAATTCCCGTACCGTCGGAATCGCACCAATAATGATGTGTTTCCGGATTGCAAGCGCAACACACACCTTTTTGATTGTACCTTTCGGAATACCAACATGGCTCGCAAACATAATCGGAATAACCTTCAATATAAGTGTATTCTGTCTGCCAAGTTGGGTATTCGGCGCACTCCACATCATGAAAGCAAACCGCGGGTTCAACCGGCGGTTCGCCTCCGCACGAAAAAACGAACAACACGAAAACCAACATCAATTTTTCCATTTTTCCTCCCTTGCCCGCCGAAGCTCTTTGAACGAAGGACGGGCGCCTTCTCATTTTATTCACAATTATTCCAACGTTCCACTCTGGCGTACCAGTATCTTTCTTCCTTGTTTCATGTCGGCTTAATAGCCACATAAGTTGAATATCCCTCCGGCGGCCAATTGTCAAAATATTTCTTGATTTTTAACTCCACAACCATTTTTGTGTCACCATAAAAAATCGCGTAATTATTCCCATACCGGCTTCTGTCATTGCTGTAATAATCCTTAGGAATTTCTCTCTTTTTCATCTCTTTTTCTCCGCCGTCCACAGTTTCGCGCGCAGGACGGTCTTTTTTAAAAGGTCTCTGAACATTTATTTATACCATAAAAATCGGGGGATGTCAATAGCAATTTTATATAACCCCTCTTAATCTCCCCTTTAATAAAAGTGGAGAAAAACGAAACCCGCCCTTTTTTCAAAGGGAGGGTGGGATGGGTTAAACGCCTTATTCCAGTTTTCCGTGTTTTTGGATTTCATCCGTCAGAAGGCGGATGTGTTCGGCCGCGTCGTTTTTTATTTTTTCCAGTACTTCGCGACAACCTTCGCACTCTTCCGCGTCTTCCAAATAATGTTTGGAAATTCTCCATTCCATATCTGAAGCAGAAAGAAGAAGTTTTACCAAATCGTAGTGTAGATTCTTCATATATTTTTTAATTGTTTAATTGCTTCTTTTATATTATTGCTTTTAAAAATCGCGTTGGCGGCATTTAAAACATCCGCTCCGGCGGCGACTATTTTTTTGGCGGTTTTAAGATTAACTCCGCCATCTATCCCAACTTTAACTTTTTTATTTATTTTTTTTATCTCTTTAATTTTCTTCAAAACTTCCGGACGAAATTCCCGCCCGCTAAAACCCGGAACAACGCTCATCACCAAAACATAATTTATATCATATATATAAGGAAGGAGCTTTCTTACCGGTGTTTCCGGATTGATGGCAATTCCAACTTCGCATTTCAGAGCTTTTATTTTTTTGATAATTTTTTCGTGATTTTCTGTTGATTCAAAATGATATATTATCCGCCTTGCCCCGGCATCCGCCCATTTCGCAATAACTTTTTCCGGATTTTTTACCATTAAATGAACTTCAAAATTTTTGTTGAAATTAATTTCGGAAAAAACTTTTTTCACTTGCGCCGGATTTCCCCAAGTTTTATTCGGCACGAATTTTCCATCCATTATGTCCAGCTGGATAAATGAAACATGGGGCATAACCGCTTGAACTTTTTCTATAAATTCTTTCTTTGTCTTGGCAAGTACTGCCGGAACAATATGCATATTACTTTTCCAATTTTTCTATTTTTTTAATTCGTCTTATATGCCTTTCTTCTCCGGAAAATTCGGTCTTTAACCACGCGTCAACTATTTTTTTCGCGCTATGAAAAGAAAGATTCCATCCGGAAAGGCATAAAACATTGGCATTGTTGTGTTCGCGAGTAAGTTTGGCATCGCGAACATTCTGAACAGCAACCGCCCGCGCTCCGCGGATTTTGTTGGCGGCGATACAAATTCCATGCGACGAACCACAAAACAAAATTCCCATTCCGCCGGCGCTGGCGCGCCTTGCGACTTTGGCGGCGTAATCCGGATAGTCGTCATTTTTATTAAATTCAAGCGCGCCCAAATCACAAATCTTATATTTCTTTTCCAAATATTTTTTAATTTGTTCTTTTAATTTGAACCCCGCGTGGTCCGCGCCCAAATATATTATCATAAAAACAGTCAAAATAAATTTATTCTATTTCTATTTTCCCTCTTCCTCCCGTTTTGGTGGTTATAGTCAAATCGGACCCAAAATAATCTAAAATATCGGCCATATCATACTTGTCGCCAACATTGCTAAGCTCATCGGCCAAAATTTTTTCTCTTCTTTTTTTATCTTCTTCATTGCGAGCATCAATCAAATTGCTCTTATTATACGCTTCAAGCACATCCTCGCCTAATTTTCTTCTAACCAACCGATAAATCGCATTAAACAAAAAGATTTTTTCTCCTTCATCTTCAATCTCCCCTATTTTATTTTGCTCAAGCAGGGCTAAAATGGTATTTGTGACTTTTTCCGGTTTAGGCGGAATCGCTCTTTTGGCAATTTCCCGCGCTTCTTCTTCGGAAATTTCTTCCAGTTCACTTTCTGATATTTCCAAACCCTCCCCTTCCACTATTTTTTTAATATCCTCTATCAATTCTTTATATTTCTCCATATAATTTACACTTTCTTTCTGCTCTAAAATTTTCTTACCCGCTGGTTTGTCGGAAAAATTTTCTTTAAATTTACTGGTTTTAATGTCATCTTCATTAACTTTGATTGTCGGCTCAAACTGAATGTCTCTCTTAATTTTCTTAAATTTTTCCGGCGCCCTGCCCGCGCTGGTTTTTTCTTCTTCGGATATTGATTTAAATTCCACCCCTTGTTCAAATTTTGCCATATAAATTTTTATCTTAATTAATTAAACATCTCCTTTATATATAGTATATGTTAAACCGCCGCATAAACAAAATAAGTTGTCAATTCCCGCAATTTATGCTAAATTTATAGGCGATTACTCATAATATATTATATGAATAAGACATTACCACAAAGAGAAGAAGAAATATTATCATTTTGGAAAGAAAACGACATTTTCCAAAAAACCATTAAGAAAACAAAAAATGGCAAGCCATTTGTTTTCTTTGAAGGCCCGCCGACCGCCAACGGCAAGCCGGGAATTCACCATGTTCTGGCCAGGTCTTTCAAAGACCTGATTCCGCGTTACAAAACAATGCGCGGTTTTAAAGTTGGCAGAAAAGCCGGGTGGGACACTCACGGGCTTCCGGTTGAACTTGAAATTGAAAAGAAACTCGGGTTCAGCGGAAAACAAGATATTGAAAAATACGGAATTGAAGAATTCAATAAAAAATGTAAAGAAAGCGTGTGGGAATACAAGGACTTGTGGGAAAAGATGACTGAACGTATCGGTTTTTGGCTTGACTTGGAACATCCTTATATCACCTACGAAAACGATTATATTGAATCGCTTTGGTGGATATTAAAACAAGCAAGTGAAAAAGGATTATTATATAAAGGGCATAAGGTTGTCCCTCAATGCCCGAGATGCGGCACTACCCTTTCTTCGCACGAAGTGGCGCAAGGATATAAAAATGTAAAAGAAGAATCGGTTTATATCAAACTAAAATTAAAAAATAGAAAAAACGAATATGTATTGGCATGGACCACAACTCCCTGGACATTGCCCGGAAACGTTGCCTTGGCGGTCGGAGAACATATTGATTACGCAAAGATAAAAATTGGCGATGAATTTTTCTATTTGGCAAAAAATTTACTTGAAAAAATTAACGAGAAATATGAAGTTATGGAAGAAATAAAAGGCGCGAACTTGGTCGGATTGGAATATGAACCGATTTTTCCGGGCATAATTGAAGAAACGGATAAAAATCTTAAGAATGCGTTTAAAATTTATCCTGCAAATTTTGTTTCAACAGAAGATGGCACCGGCGTGGTGCATATAGCTCCGATGTATGGTTTGGATGATTATGAATTGGGAGAAAAGAACGGGCTACCGAAAGTCCATACTGTAAATTTAGACGGAACTTTCAATAAACTCGTCCCGCAATGGGAAGGAAAATTCGTAAAATCGGTTGAAAAAGAAATTATCGCCGATTTAAAAGAACGCGGAATACTTTTTAAAACCGAAGAATATGCTCACGACTACCCGTTTTGCTGGAGATGCGGGACTCCGTTGATTTACTATGCCAAGGACTCGTGGTTTTTGCGTATGAGCTCGCTTCGCGATGAACTTTTGAAGAATAACGAATCAATAAATTGGGTTCCTGAACATATTAAAGAAGGACGTTTCGGCGAATGGCTCCGCGAAGTGAAGGATTGGGCGGTAACACGTGAAAGATATTGGGGAACTCCCATGCCAGTTTGGATTTGCGAAGATTGTAAAGAGATGAAAATTATCGGGTCGCGCGAAGAAATTGGCGTGGATGAAAAATTTGATTTGCACAAACCGTTTATAGATGAAATTACCTTAAAATGTTCTTGCGGAGGCAAAATGAAACGCACTCCGGAAGTTATGGATTGCTGGTTTGATTCCGGCGCTATGCCTTTTGCAGAGTGGCATTATCCGATTGAAAATAAAAAAGAAGTTGATAACGGAGAACTTTTCCCAGCGGATTTTATTTCCGAAGCAATTGACCAAACCCGCGGATGGTTCTATACCCTGCTTGCGGTTTCTACAATCTTAGGAAAAGAAGCGCCGTATAAAAATGTAATTTGCCTGGGTCACATTTTGGATAAAAACGGATTAAAGATGTCAAAATCAAAAGGAAATGCAGTAGACCCATGGACAATGATTGAAAAATACGGAGCAGACGCGGTGCGTTGGTATTTGTATACAATAAACCAGCCGGGCGACCCAAAACGTTTTGATGAAGCTGGACTGAAAGAATCAAGCGCGATATTTATGACGCTTTTCAATGTGGTAAATTTCTATAAAATGTTCGCGGCAACGGGAAAAATTAAAGATTTTAAAAAAGCGGAAAATATTTTGGATAAATGGATAATTTCAAAACTTAACTTATTGAACGCGGAAGTTTCCAAAAACTTAGATGCTTATGACATTGTTTCGGCAGGCAGAAAAATTATTGATTTCGTTGCCGACCTTTCAACCTGGTACATCAGAAGAAGCAGGGCAAGATTTAAAAACGAAGAAGAAAAAAAATCCGCGCTTCCTGTGTTGAAATTTGCGCTTCTTGAAACCGCAAAAATAATGGCGCCGTTCACTCCGTTTGTTGCCGATTCAATTTATAAAGAAGTTGGCGGAAAGGAAGAAAGCGCGCATTTGGAAGATTGGAGTGAAGTCGGAAAACCGGATGAACAGCTGGTAAAAGAAATGGACGTGGTAAGAAACATCTGCGAACTCGGTTTGGCGGAACGTGAAAAGCTTGGAATTAAAGTGCGCCAGCCCTTGCGACAATTGACAATTGACAATTTACAATTAACTTTGAGCGAAGAACTTTTAGATATCATAAAGGACGAACTCAATGTAAAAGAAGTGGCGCAACAAAAAGGCACCGAAACATTATCGGTTTTATTAGATACTGAAATTTCTCCTGAATTAAAAATGGAAGGATACTTGCGCGAAGTTGTCCGCCAAGTTAATAGCTTGCGGAAAGAAGCCGGTTTCACAATTTCCGACCGCGCTATCTTAAACTTTGAAACAGAAAGCGTCGAGGCAAAAGAAGTTTTTGAAAAATTTGCGAATGAAATTAAAAAAGGAACGCTGTGTGATGAGATAAATCAGGGAAAATCAGAAAGCGACATAGAAAAGGAACTGAAAATTGATGAGAAAATAAAAGTTTGGGTGGGAATCAAAAAAGTATAAACTTTGTAGGGGACAGGCACGTCTGTCCCCTACTTGATTTTTAATAATGTTTTTGTTAAAATTTCTTAAGGTCTTTAAAAAGAAGGGCGAAAATGAAAAAAGAAACCGCGAACAAAAATATAGCTTTTGCGGCGCCTAAGGGAAAAATCAATTTTTCATTTGATACTGATGGAACTACCATTATTCTTCAATTTTCCGATAATACAATTAAAAAAATAAAAAAAATTTCCGAAGAAGAATCGACGCATTATGAAGAATACGGGGCATACGAACTTCTGGGTTCAAAAAAATTTCCTCCCGATGTCAGTATCGCGATTTGCAGAATGATCAATCTGTGCCATGATGATTTTTTGGAAAAAACTTGCGCCTACCGGCAAAACGAATACGAATTCATATTTTACAAAGAAAAGAAGTAGTGACCCCGCCTCGCTTTCGCGGGGCTTTTTTATTTTCTACGAATTTAACGCGCCACCGTTTTCTCCCCTTAAGATAAGGGGAGATTAAGAGGGGTTATGAGATTATCCATTGCGCGGGAAAGCGTCACAATATTGAATACACGACTCATAACCCACCCTAACCCTCCCTTATCTTAAGGAGGGAAACGACGAACTTGAAAAATCGGCCTGAAATTGATAAGATAAACTCATGAAAACTGAAACACTTAAACTCAACAGAGAACTCACCGATTTGGAGAAAGCGGGTTTTGAGGTTGTCCGGAAACTCCGCGCCAAAAAATATGAGGCGTATTTTGCCGGCGGATATGTCCGCGATATTAAACTTGGGCTTATTCCGCACGATATTGATATTGCCACATCTGCCAAGCCGGAAAAAATTGAAAAGATTTTTTCTCGCACCATTCCGACCGGAAAAGCATTTGGTGTAATCAGAGTAAAAGAAAACGGGCTATGGTTTGAAGTGGCCACTTTTAGGATTGATTTACCGTCAAAAGACGCGCGCCATCCAGCCGGCGTCAAATTTACCTCCGCCAAAGAAGACGCCAAACGGCGCGATTTTACAATCAACGCTTTATTTTTTGACCCCGTCAAATCGGAAATTATAGATTATGTTAACGGGCTTAATGACTTAAAAAATAAGACCTTACAATTTATCGGCTCGGCGCAAAAAAGAATTAACGAAGACCATTTGCGCATCTTGCGCGCAGTGCGTTTTAAAAACGCGCTCGGCTTTAAGATGTCAAAAACTGATTTGGAAACAATCAAAAAAAACTCGGAAAAAATTACCACTGTCAGCGCCGAAAGAATCCAGGATGAATTCAAAAAAATGCTTACCCGCCGGAACCGCGCTAAATCCATTGAGGACTTGGAAAAATTAAAAATCCTGAAACATATTTTGCCGGAACTTTCGGTAACCAAAGGTGTAAAACAACCGCCGCAATTCCACAGCGAAGGCGATGTTTGGAAACATACTCTGATGACGCTAGAAAATCTCTCGCCGGACGCTTCCGAAGAACTGGTTTGGGCAACTCTTTTGCATGATATCGGGAAAACCACAACCCAACAAACCCCTGAAAAGCACGGCACCGACAGAATTAGATTCAGCGGTCATGAAATTGAAAGCGCGGAAATGACCTTAAAAATCTTAAAACGGCTTAAATTTTCAAGAAAAAAAATTGAAACTATAGTATGGCTTGTAAAAAACCATATGCGGTTTATGCATATCAAAAAAATGCGCCTTGGAAAACAACGCCGACTTTTACAGCATCCGCTTTTTCCGGAACTTTTGGAATTGTCGCGCGCCGATATTTCTTCTTCGTTAAATCCTGAAAAAAAAGCATATTTCTCCGATTACGATTACGCGCTCCAAATCTGGAACGAAGAACAAAATCGTCCGGCCGAACAAAAAAAGAAAAAATTGATTAATGGCGACGATATTATGAAAGAATTCAAGTTAAAACCGGGCCCAAATATCGGAAAAATTCTTGAAATGGTGCAGGATGCTTATCTTGAAGGAAATCTTGATGTCGTAAAAAAAGAAAAAGGGAAAGAAAAAATAGACAAAAAACCTGTTTTTGATTTTATCAAAAAAAATTGCAAAAAACTTTTATGATAATGTCTGTCCGCGGGAAAGTAAT
>CAZGDX010000001.1:0-1604 GCA_964525225.1 uncultured Gammaproteobacteria bacterium | reverse complement strand
AAGTAATTAAAAAAAATATTGCCAAATCATCCGTGATTGTAGAAACTTTTGGAGTGGGCTACGGCATTACCGTGTCGGCACGCACCATTGCCACGGTTAAAGACGGCGAAGACGTATTTTTATTTACCTACGAACACGACCGCGAAGACGCGCGCGATTTATACGGTTTTGAAACCGAAAATGAACTGGATTTTTTCTTAAAGTTGATTAATGTTTCCGGCATCGGGCCAAAAATGGGAATGAATTTCATATCGCTCGGCAATATTGAAGAAACAAAAAAAGCGATTGACAGCGGCAAATTGGAAATCCTTACCGGCTTCAAGGGCGTCGGCAAAAAAATCGCGCAAAAAATTATTCTTGAACTCAAGGGAAAACTGGCTGATGACGAAATCGCGCCTGAAGATGAAATTCTCGGCGCCTTGAAGGGGCTGGGTTACACTCCGCAAGAAGCCAAAGAAGCGATTAAACTCGTGCCGTCTTCGGTTTTAAGCGCGGAAGCGCGGCTTAGGGAGGCATTGAGACACTTGGCGAGATAAATATATGGACAAAAAAGATTGGAACAATTTTATATTAAAAAATGCTCCCAAAAGCGGGGCGTTTTTAGAGTCGTTTGAATGGGGTGAATTTCAAGAATCTCTGGGAAATCGCGTTTTTACGGTTAAAAATTCCGGCTTGTTTTCTGGCCGCCGTCTTTTCTTTCGCAAAACATATCTGTACGCCGGGCGTGGTCCGGTAAATCTTGATCTTGAAGAAATTTCAAAAATTGCCAAAAAAGAAAATGCTATTTTTATAAGATTTGAACCCGCAACAGAAGTAGGGGACGAAAATTTTCGTCCCCTACCAAAAAACGCCACAAAGGTCCAACATGGGATTCCGCCAATAACCACTTTAATAGATTTAAAAAAAACCGATGAAGAAATTTTAAAAAATTGCGCGGAAAAAACAAGATACAATATCCGCCTTTCGGAAAAGAAAAATTTGGAAATCAAAATCGGCAAAGCTGAACTTTTTACGGACTTTTGGAAACTTATGGAAGAAACCGCGACGCGCCATAAAATAAAAAATTTTTCCCGAGAATATTACGAAAAATTATTGCAAATAAATAATTTCGCTTATCTAGCTGTCGTATATTATAGAGAAACTCCTCTTGCCACCGGTCTTTTTATTGATTTTTCCGGAACGACAACATATTTTTTTGGCGCTTCAAGCGATGAACAAAAGAATTTGATGTCGCCATATTTTATGCATTTTGAAATGATAAAATACGCGCGTAAAAATGGACAAAAATATTATGATTTCTGGGGAATTAACCCGCCGGATAAAACTCATAAAGATTACACCAAAAAATACGAAGGCATTACCCGTTTCAAAACCGGCTTTGGCGGAGAAATAGTTTCTTATCCGGGCACTTTTGACTTGCCAATAAACAAATTTTGGTATAAGATTTACAGGATTGGAAAATTTATCCAATCTATTCTGCCCTCATCGTTCAACGGATAGGACGCGAGATTCCGGATCTCGTAATTGAGGTTCGATTCCTCATGAGGGCATATAAAAACACCTCAGAATACTGAGGTGTTTTTATATGCGTTTGTTTAACCAAA